>DAOVYP010000323.1 GCA_030635565.1 Spirochaeta sp.
CGGATTACCGTATATCACTCGTTCCTCTGGGTGGTTACTGCCGATTCTACGGTGAACAATCTTTTCGCCGGGCACTGGAAGAGAAGCTCGATCAAATACCGGGTGAAGAAGGTGAATTCTACGGATCATCACCCCTGAAACGCATTATTGTCAGTATATCCGGTCCTCTTGCAAATCTTATTTTTGCCATAATCGTCTTTACCATGATTTCCTGGATCGGCTTTCAAGAACATTACACCGACCCGCGGGTCATACTGGTATCCGAATGGTCTGAAGAAAGGAAATCCTGGCCTTCGGATACAGCAGGTCTTGAAAGCGGTGATTACATTATCTCGGTTGATGGACATATCATTGACCGATTTCATGAGTTGCGCCGTCTTCTGGTTTTTCGGCCCGGGGAAACGATTGAAATGATCGTCCGCAGAAGCGGTCGTGAAATCCCTATGAATATCACACCGGAACTTGACAGAGAAACCGGTGTCGCCATCATCGGAGTACTGAACTGGGTTGATCCTGTCGTTGCAGAAGTTGTTCCCGGCAGTATTGCGGAATCTTCAGGGCTGCGAAACGGAGACAGAATAATTTCGGTCGACGGAAAGGCTGTCGCTCATACGGTGGCATTCTTCAGCAATCTTGAAGAGGCCGCAGACGGAACTGTCACATTAATTGTCGAGAGAAGCGGCAGAAAATTGGAATTGAAACCATCGATAGCCCGGGAGATTAGCACAAATATCACATTTCAGATTATTTCAGGTCGATCGATACGTCTGAACGGATTCCAGGCACTTGTCAGAGGGTTCAGGGAAACCATCGGAACACTCGGTTCGACCCTTAAAGGACTTCGGATGCTGTTCCTCGGAATCGAACTGCAAAATGCCGTTTCCGGACCTATCAGGCTTATATCGGATACGGGCGCTATAGTTGCTGAAGGATTCCGCAGCGGTCTGGGGCCTGGACTGTTATGGTCTTTCGAACTGATGTCACTGATTTCAGTTTCACTGGCATTCCTGAATCTGTTACCCATACCCATACTGGACGGGGGACAGATACTACTTTTTATAATTGAAATCATCAGGCGCAAACCAATTAATCCCAAGTCTGTTTACAGATACCAGTTTGTCGGTACTATAATCGTGTTGATCATAGCCATTTCGGCAACAATGGGCGATGTGATCCATTTGTACAGTCGCTAACGGGAGAAGACATGCATACTGTTAAAAAAGCATTATTACTCATATTACTTTCAACTCTTACAGTTTTCTCAGCATCGGCAACGTACCGCCTGGTGCTCCAATCGGGGCATGAAGGCACACCGGCAGCTATCGAATGGCATGGTAAATCGAGTACTGTCGTTTCGGTCGGAAACGACGGGCGCCTCATCATAACCCGCCCGCGAGATAATAAAGTGCTCCACCGATTCCGGATTTCCGACGACAGGGTCCACGATCTCAAAGTCGATCCATCCAATGACCGGGCGGCTGTCGTCACTTCCAAAGACGGTGTTTATACCGTTACCGTCTGGGACTGGAGTGATGAAGAAAGGGTTTATGACTACGATTTGGATTCCGAGCCCCTATTCATCTCATGGTCGGCAAAGGGTCGTTATCTCACAATAGGAAATCTCGGATCTCCGAGCATCGTCGTTCTGGAAGGCCGTACAGGAAGAAGGTTGTCATATCTTCAGCGTCTTCCATCACTTTACAACACCGGATACATCGGATCCACCGAAACAATCATGATGACTTACACGGCTTCCGGTGCCATACGTTACTGGGATATCCGGAGTTCAGC
Organism: Spirochaeta sp.; assembly: GCA_030635565.1. Classification (GTDB taxonomy): domain Bacteria; phylum Spirochaetota; class Spirochaetia; order DSM-2461; family DSM-2461; genus UBA2779. Next base: position 1,792 of record DAOVYP010000323.1, read on the forward strand.
CCTGAAACTTTCAGCCGAAACCGTGTCAAATCTCCAGGGGATTACCGTACTTCAGACGGATTCTAAAACGACATTGTTCGGATTCAGAAATGAGACCCTGTATCTTTTGAACCGACAGACAGGCGCTGTACTCGATCAACTGGAGATACCCGGACTCATCGATGTCTCCATTGACAGTAATAATGGTGATATCGATACCCTGGCAATTAATCTTGTCGGTGCATCCCTGCATCAGTATAAAGTACTGGATGAACGCTTCCTGCCCAGGGATTTCGGAAGTACGAATCTGTCCTCAACCGCCGTTCCGATAACTCTTGACGTTTCACTCAAGCCTGTAATGGTTCTCCGAAGAAACGGCACTACCTATCTTATGTCCGAATCCGGCAGTTTGATTTCAGAGGACTTGAGTGGATTTACGCCGGTGGTCGATGATCGCCTGTGGCGTCCTGACTCAATGGCATTTCATGATGAATCCATTTACATCAGCGGCGGCAATAAAATCCTGCGATTCAGCTCACCGTTTTTCGCTGAGCGATCGAATGGCAATACCGAAGATCTTTCAACCCTATCCAGGGATGAGATATATACCGGTTCCAGTTCTTCGGTCACCGGTATCGAAATTTTGAACCAGGGTGATATCCTTCTCTGGGACCAAGCCGATTCCGGAATCGACAATGGGATCCGAAGGCTTCGATTCGAACGTCCCGGAGATGAAATACGGTTCCCTGTAAGCGGCCAGATACAGAAACTTGATATCATCGATGATGAGAGGATGCTCACTGTCGACCGAAACGGTACCGTGAATATCATGAGCACCGTGAACGGCGAGATTATTTCGAGTTATTCCGCTCTGGGTATTCTGGACTCAGCTTATTCGGTCGATGGTGACTTTCTTCTGACCGGTCGCTCCACTGCCGGACGCGCCGGAACACCGCTGGAACAGATTGATGTCCGGACAAAAGAAGCGATTCCCGTTTCAGACGACCGATTTATGATTTACCGAATCGAATCGGGTCCAAGGGGCTTGTATACCATCGGTGTAAGCAGAAACTCTTCAGGAAGCTCTGAATCTACACTTCTGGAACATGATGAGAACCATCTTGAGCGACCCAGGACCGTATTGGAAGTACCCGGAGAGGATCTTGACGCTATTATTCTGCCGCATCCCTCTGGAAACAGTATATTCACATCTTTAGGCGGATCAGTTCAGCGAATCATCGGAAGCCGCAAAAAAGCTTTCCACTGGGACGTACCCGTTATTGACCTTGAGATCAGGGGTGGTATTCTTTACGGGCTGGACGGTGATGGGGCAATGGTGCTCTGGGATGACAAGGGTCGGGCCATGCTGAGAATCTACTTCTTCGATGATGGAGGATGGATTGCCATGCCCCCTGATGGTAATAAAATATGGGCATCACCAGGGGCAATAGAGAATGTTGTTCTGTACAGAAACGGCAGACCAATCGATCCCCGCAGGGTCAGCCAGGTACTCGATGATACTAATCCCCTGAGAATGTAGAGGCTCTTGCAAAATGAAGTATTTGGTTCAAGATCAAGGCGAAAAAAGCACAGAAGGCGCAGCGCAGCTAAGCTACGTGAGCATTAATCCATCTGGTCAGTCAGATCTGAGAGATTGTATCTTTCTGAAAGTGCCATAAATATCCCCTGTCCTATCTGCCTTCTATCGGTCGTCGTAACTGAGATTTTCAAAACGGGTGAATTGGGGAATGAACGCTACGTTCAGCATACCTGTAGGACCATTACGCTGTTTGGCAACAATCAATTCCGTCTTAGCAACGGAACTAGTCTCTTGCGGGTCTTCTTCTCTGTCAAGATTCCGGTCCCGGTGGAGAAAAAGAACGACGTCCGCATCCTGTTCAAGGGCACCTGATTCCCTGAG
>DAOVYP010000422.1 GCA_030635565.1 Spirochaeta sp.
GAGGAATTGGGGGAAGGTGTCAAAGATTGGCGGAAGGGCCAGCGGGTTGTTATCGATCCCAATCTCGGCTGCGGCGAGTGTCCATACTGTCGCAGGGGTCTACCGAACCTCTGTGATTTTCTAAAAAGCCGCCCTATAAAGAGTAACGGTGGTTTCAGTGAGTTCGTTTCCCTGGACCACAGGATGGCTCATCCCCTTCCTCCGTCTCTGACGGACGAACAGGCGACGTTCGTTGAGCCTCTCTCCTGTGCTATTCGGATTGTCGAAGTCGCCGAGGCAATGAAATCAGACACGGTGGTGATCTTCGGTGGAGGTATCCTGGGGATACTGGTGGGAACGGTTCTCGCATCAAGAGGAAATCACTTCCTGTATATCGAACCAATACCCCAGAGGCGCCGGCAACTCAAAACCCTGTTCAATACTGAATGTCTAATCCCGGAGCAGCTCGTTGACTCGAAAGCATATGGACAGTTTGACGTGGCGATTGACTGCAGCGGCAATCCGAAAGCCCTGGCCCAGGCAATCTCAATTCTGAGCAAAGCAGGTACTCTGGTTCTGGCAGGGCTGGTCAAATCCGAAAAGATCGAATCATCTGTCGATCAGATAACGAGAAAAGAACTGAAGCTCAAAGGAGCTTGGCTGAATCCGAACACCTTCACAGACGCGATCGCCCTGACAGTAAAGTCACGCTCGTTACTTCGCAGGCTTGATACAAAAACATTTCCACTCTCCGAGATCGAGCAGGCCTTTGAATGTGCGGCGCAGAAGCGCTTCAACAAGGTCTTCGTGCGGCCGTAGTCGACCACTTCTTCTTTCAGTATCACCTCTTCCCCTTCGAGACGTATCATGATTGCTTTTGGTGCAGTACCCGGGTCGAACGCAAGAGAGTCCACGCAGTAGTGCCCCCCCCTCAAAACAAGATGAGTCTAAGATCGCCAGTTATAGTAATTCAACAGCTTTAGGTAGAGCAGGCACCGTTGCTTGACAGCCCCATATTCTGCAACTAAAGGCACTATGAACTCCTCTTCTAGTAGAGATCGGGCTCGTACAATCTTGGTTTAGTGCATCAATGATCCGCCTCGGCGGGGCGGATCTCGTATTTCCTTGCATAGTCATCTATCACGCTATCCCACATCGGCATAAATACCACACCGGGACAGATAGCATTCACCCTGATTCCCTCCCGCGCAAACTCAAGTGCCAGAGATTGGGTCAAACCGATCACACCAAACTTACTGGCGCGATAGGCGGCATAGCGAGCGTTCCCCCGTTTTCCAGATTGAGAGGACATATTGATTCTCACCCCGGATTGACGGAGCAGCATCTTCCTAATGGCGGCACGACAACCATTAAAGGCACCTGTTAGGTTGACCTGTATGCTTTTCTCCCAGACTTCATCACTGCAGCTTAGAAAGGGAGTTACATATGAAACACCCGCAATCCTATCTTTCAACCTCATCTTAGAGTCTCTTCGAACCGCCCTCGACTCTTTGTCGATCTTCATTAAATTCTTTCAGTCCTGTCCGGGCTGAGGGGTGATCGAACATGTTCTCAAACATCAATCTCCGGATACTCGTTGCACAACAGCCAGCGGGATTCTTCATCCTCCACAATATCTGAAAACCGACTGGACGCCTCGGCAAAGCAATTGTCAGTGTTGTCGTCATTGACCGTAGACACCTCGCCACAGATCAGACATCCCTCCCCCTCCTTTGCCCAGAAACAATGGTAGAGTCCTGACACGAGGGTTATGCTTTCTCCTGGGAACAGCTCAAACGGTTCACCGGCTTCGACCTCCCGTTCCAAGCCATCACAAACAACGATGACCGAAGAATTCCTGTCCACCTCATCACTGCCTGCCGAGTTATACAGCTCCATAACCAGCACTCCGCCCGCTCTATTGATGATGTCTTCTGTTTTCAACCAGTGCATGTGAAGAGGCATGAGCTGGCCCTCTTTTAGTACGATGTACTTCTCGCAGTAGGGCACCCCGGTCGACACGTCCTTACTCTCTCCTGAAGGAACTCCGTTACGAACCGTGAACAACACGCCGCCCACCTCGTCAAACTTCCCCTGTCCGAGGTCTGTTACATCCCAACCCATCCGAGCCAGGATGATTCTTCTTGCCTTGTCCGTCATCTTTGTCCATTGCTCTGGTTTCCAGTGGGCAAAGGGTGGAAGTGCAATTTTGTTTTCTCTGAACTTCGCTAGAGCGTATTCTATCGCCTCATTAATCTCAGATCGCTTCATTACGTTATCCTCCCGCGACTTATGGATTTATATTATCCTATAATTGGCGATTCCCTACCACACTGGGACATATCGGGACCTTCGGCACTCCCGTTGATCAGGCGGACGCGATCAAACTGACACACTATGCGATCGATCACGGTGTCAATTTGATAGATACAGCCAATATATACGAGGGTTATACCCGTTACATTGGCTCTCCGGGCGGCGTAGTCGAGGAGATACTGGGCTGTTTCCAACTTTGCTGCCCCACAGATTGCAGAAATCTTGAAGATCTGCCGTGAACGTAATTGGCACCGACCGGTGGCCCTTCAACCGCCGTACAGCCTGCTCGACCGCAAAATCGAGGAGGATATTCTTCCCCTTTGTGAAAACGAGGCCATTGCAGTAATACCCTACCGGGTATTGCAAGGCGGCTTGTTGACTGGAAAGTACGTGCAGGGGAAGGCTGTTCCCCCCAACTCCCGTCAGATCGAAAAACCTGAATGGACTCTGCCCTTGTCAGCTCAGCGACTGGATTACTGCGGTCGAATAGAAAACACTGTTATTGACAATAGTACATGGTCTTACCCGACTGTAGAACATTTTCTTGAAAA
>DAOVYP010000137.1 GCA_030635565.1 Spirochaeta sp.
GGGAGCGAGCTGAGCAGCCCCGAGAGGAACCGCGCGGTCGACGGCGTGCCGTTCCCGTCGCCGCCCATGGTGTCCCACACGGTGACCTTGTCGATCTTGATGTTCTTGATCGCCTCGACCTGGGTGGAAACCAGCTCGGGCAGCTTGTCGGCGAGTCCCAGGGTCACCAGATCTTCAAAACCCTTGTACACCCCGGAAAGTATCACACCGTCGCCGGTAGGCACATAGACCAGATCCGGCATCGACGCCCGAAGCTGGCGGAAAATTTCCAGAGATACCGTCTTCTTTCCCTCCACGGTGAGGGGATTGTGACCTGTATTTCTCGAGAGGCCGCCGTGTCCGGCAACATAGGCCAGTGATTGATCGAAGGCATCGTCGTAATTGCCCTCAACCTTGATGACATCGGCGCCGTACTGCATCGCCTGGACAATCTTCGCCGGGGGAGCCGAGGCCGGCAGATAGAGCCGGACATTCAGACCCGCCGCGGCGGCAACCCCCGCCATGGAACTCCCCGCGTTGCCCGTGGAAGCCACGACAATGTCCTTCAGTCCGTATTGCGCGGCGAAGGCGGCCACCAGATAACTGGCCCGGTCCTTCAGGGACCCGGTGGGATTGGTGCTGTCGTTCTTGAGGTAAAGACCTTCAAGACCCAATTCCTCCCGAAGCCGTCGAGGCTCCCAGAGCGGAGTTTCCCCGACAGGAATGGGTGGAAAAAACTCCTTCGGCACCGGGAGCAGGCCCCGGGTATCGGCAAAGGGAATACTGAGATCCAGCCGGGGATGTTTCCCCAGGTTCCGCAAAGCTTCCCAGTCGTCTGGCGTATCACCGCTAATCAGGACTTCCAGCTGACCCCGAAGGGGCTGGTCGGGCGTCTGTTTCGGCGCGCACTCGTCGCAGAGATAGCGGCCCGGCTCGATCGGATAGGAACAGCCGCATTCGATGCAGGCATAGCTAAACTTCATCACAGCCTCTCTACCGGCAGACATCAGGTTTCAGCCTCATCCGTTCGCATCCAGGGCATAAATCAATGAGGCGTAAAATGCGCTGCATATGACAAGGTCTTCCACCCGGTTCACCTCATTGGGCGCATGGGCCTGATCCTCGTCTCCCGGACCGAAGCCGATGGCGGAAATCCCATGACGCCCGGATACCGAAACCATGTTGGTGCTGAAGGTCCACTTGTCAATCAGAGGAGCTTCGTCGTAAAGCCCCTTGTAGCCGGCAACACCGGCCTGCACCAGGGGATGATGCTCATCGGTCTTCCAGGTGGGGAAATATAGTTCCTGGGAGTAAGCGGTACCCATCCATCCTGTCTTGGCATAATCGGGCATCACGCAGTTCACATCTTCGGGTTTCATGCCCAGAGCCTTGCCGATCTTTTCTTTCACCTGACCGATGGCAAGCTCGGCATCTTCTCCCCAGGTGAGACGGCGGTCCAGGTAAAGCCGGGCCTGGTCGGGAACGGCACACTGGCTGGGTCCTTTCACCTCAATCTGACTCACCACGACGGTGCCCTTGCCCAGAAAATTTTCCTCATCGGGCTGAAGGTCAGTGTTAAGCTCTTCCATGGCCAGGGCGGCCCTTGCGGCCTTGTAGGCGGCGGAATCCCCGCGTTCAGGGGCCGAACCGTGGGCCGAGACGCCCTTCAGGGTCACCTCCATTTCCATCCGTCCCCGGTGTCCCCGGGTGAGGCGGCAGCTGGTGGGTTCGGTGGAGAGGGCGTAATCGGGAACCAGTCCCTCTTCTTCGATGAGGTACTTCCAGCACATGCCGTCGCAGTCCTCTTCCATCACGGTGAAGGTGAACCAGATGGTCCAGTCGCCGGCATAATTCATGTCCTTGAGAATCCTGCCTGCAGTCACCATGGCGGCCGCGCCGCCCTTCTGATCGGTGGATCCCCGGCCGTGAACCAGGCCGTCTTCAATATCTCCGCTGAAAGGGTCCTTGTTCCACTGGGCCACATCCCCGGTTTCCACCGTGTCGATGTGGGCGTCGATGGCCATGATTTTCCTGCCGTTCCCCACCCGGGCCAGAACACTGCCCAGAGGATCGATTTTCACCTCGTCAAATCCCAATCTCTCACACAAAGCAGCGATATGTTTGCACACATCTTCTTCCTCACTGCTGTAGGATTTGATTTTCACCATGTCGGACAGGATTTTCGCCGTCTCATCCCGATAGGCTTCGGCCCGTTTTCTGATGTCTTTTGCGATTGCTTCAATACTCATGTTTTCTCCATTTTTTTATTGACCTCTGGCGCCATCAGCATGATGCGTTTCCAGGGGCGTCGATTGTTAATTACCTCAGCTGCCAGGGATCAGGAGGCAGTTTGACGTCAGGGGGAAAGCTGTTCGCTTATCCTCACCGGTAATTCGCCTCCAACCGAAGCGTCCTGATTTATCTCTTTCACTCTCACCACCTGCCTTTCATCAGGCATTCCCACCTCGATGTGAGCCGGCGATTCCCGCCATCACTTTATTCCCTGTCCACTCCCCCAATTCTCTATTTTCAATTTCCTTAAGGAGCGATCCCATCCATTCTCTCCCAGAGCAGCCGTCCCTGTTCCCGGGCTCCCTCTGCGATGGCCGCCTCATCGATATCATCTTTAAAAGCCCCATCCTTCAGAACAATCCGGCCGTCGACTATCACCGTTTCGGTAATCCCGGCATTCTGGCCGAAGACGAAATGTCCGGCCACGTTCTCCGGCACCAGGGGCGTCGGGGCATCGTACCGGGCCACCACCACATCGGCTATGTATCCGGCTTCCAGTCTGCCGAAGGACTCGCCGAAGCTCCGCTCCAGGATGCGGTTCCCCGCCTGCAGAGCCGCCAGAAAATCACCGGGCCACCACGCGCCGCCTTCGTCCTTGTGCTTGAAATAGGCCGACTGCAATTCGGCATACATGTCCGCGCCGATACCGTCGGTTCCCAGGGCCAGGTTGCGCAGTTTAGGGAGGTTACGGTTATAACCGACATTGTTGTTCATGTTCGACCGGGCGTTGTGCACAAGAAAACTATCCCGTTCGTTGAGGATTTCGATTTCCTCTTCCGAGAGATGAACACCGTGGACCAGCAGGGTCCGGCTGTCCAGCATGCCGTGACGATCCAGCCGGACGACGATGTCCTCGCCGTAAACCGCGTGGGACCGGGATACGTCATACCGGTCTTCGGCGACATGAAGGTGCAGCCCCCGGCCGGTTTCCCTGATGACATCGGCCATCCGTTCACAGGCTTCCTCCGGCATGGTGCAGGGAGCATGACCCCCGATATAGGCCTCCACAAGCCGGGGTTTGTCCCCGCGATCCGCCGCCGCCTGAACTTCCAGGGCAAATCGACGGTTTTCTTCGATGCCGGCAATCATGCCGTCGCGGCCGTGGCGATCGCTGACTTCATAACAGGTGGCACCCCGGATACCGACGAGTTCCAGACCCTGCCTGATAACATCCAGTGAGCCCTCGATGAAATCGGGAGAAGCGTGGTGATCGATGATGGAGGTGGTACCGCAGCGAAGGGCATCCAGGCCTGCCGTCAGGGTGCTGAAATGCAGGACATCTTCATCGATGGCACGGTCCAGACGCCACCAGAGGTTCTTCAGGATGGACATGAAATCCGGGGTGGGCCCGATAGTCGCCAGGATGCCCCGGCTCAGTGCCGAGTAGATATGGTGATGGGAACAGACGATACCGGGAAATACAATTCTCCCGCCACCGTCAATCACCTCATCGGCAGCCACATCCATTGCCGCCCCGGCACCCACGGCGGCGATTTTACCGCCGTCGATGACGACATCCACGTTCTCCCTCACCCGGGGAGGATCGAACTCGACGGCTGTTGCCCCTTTAATTACGATTGTCATGCCTCAATCTCCTCGGGAGTTTTTACATCCACCTCTCCGAAGAGAGCGGGACGATCCCGGTTCACCAGTTCGAAGAGCCGGAAAAAGCCGGCGGCTCCTTCAAGAGCAGGAACGGCCTTAACCATACCGTCGGCTACGGCGTTCTCACCCACTGAGTCTCCCATGCGCCACACCAGGGTGTCACCGCTCAGCAGCCAGCCGGAATTCGTGCTGTCTTCGAAGTCGGCTTTCGTACTGAACACCGTCGGCTTGTCCTTGTATGGGATACCGGAGGTCCAGGGGCAGAAATGACCGCAGTTGCCGCATTCGTTGCAGTAAGCGTCGAGATGGACAATCTGTCCCGGATCACTGAAAAGAGGTTCGGCGGCTGTATCCACCTGAAAGGCGATGTTGGCCCGGTTGGGGCAGACATCGGCACACTTGTCACAGACGTAGTTACATTCCAGGCATCGGGACCGTTCGGTCAGGGCAAAGGGCTCAGGTGCCTTACGATCGAAGGGCCGATCCAGTGACATGGTAATCACGCCTTACTTCAACAGATATTTATCCCGCCTTTCTTCGTCGTGCCAGGAGTGAACGGTCTCTTTGTAGCTCCAATCCGGAACGACAGCGGCAAGTATCGCATCGGCGGCCCGATGACCTTCGGCGATGCACTTGACGATGGTGGCGGGTCCGGTGCGTCCGTCACCTGCAAGGTAAACGCCTTCTTCTTCAGTCTTCTGGGAGGAGTCGTTCACCACCCGCCCCCTCTCGTCGGCTTTTACACCCAGGGAGGCGTAGTTGGCGGCATCCGGCCGGTCGCCGATGGCATAGAGTACCGTTCCAACATTCCAGTCTTCAGTCTCACCGGTGGCCACGGGCCGGCGGCGTCCCGAATCATCCTTATCACCCAGTTCCATGACACGGGCGGTGAGGGTACCGTCGGCCTCGAAGCGTTCGGGATTCCGCAGAAAGGCGAATTTCACCCCGTCGGCCAGGGCATCCTCGTACTCTTCCTGACTGGCGGGCATCTGCTCGAAGGCCCGGCGGTAGAGAATCCAGCTCTCCTTCACCCCTGGAACCCTCAAGGCCGAACGGGCCGAGTCCATGGAGGTATCACCGGCACCGACGGTGACGACAGTTTCTCCCATATTTTCCGGGTACTTACCTTTGTTGAAATCATAGAGAAATTCAACGGCGGAAAAGAGATTGAGGTTGTCCCCTTCCACAGGCAGTTTCGGACTGTCCCAGGTGCCGATGCCCAGGATGACTTTTTCGAACCCTTGAGCTTTCAGACCGGCGACGGTGACATCAGTCTGATTGAAACGGAACTCGGCCCCCATGGCCTTGATGACATCGATATCGCTGTCGATGGCCTCCCGGCTGATACGGAAATGGGGCACCACGTAACGGATGACGCCGCCGGCGTCGGGCTCCCTCTCGAATACGGTGACAGGTACTCCCGCACGGGCCAGGAAGAAGGCGGCGCTTAAACCCGCCGGGCCGGCCCCGACAACAGCCACTTTCGGTCCCTTTCGCCTGGCCGGTGCAGACCAGCGCCGACGCCACTCAGTCATGCCCTTTTCCACGGCCATCAGCTTGATTTCCCTGATGTTTACCGGGCCATCGTAATCCAGCCGGGTACAGCGGATCTGACACTGGTGATCGCAGATGCTTCCGGTGATGGACGGCAGGGCGTTCCGTTCGTAAATCAGGGCCAGGGCGTCGGCGTATCGCCCCTCCCCAACCAGACGGATGTATTCGGGGATGTGCTGTTCGATGGCGCAGGCCGTGACACAGGGCGCCACATAGCAGTTCGTCATCGGAAGATCACCGGCGTTCCGCACCGCATCGACGCCCCGGAAGGCCTTGAGGGAACTCTTCTCTGATGCGGCGGCATCCGCCAGGGATTTGAGGGCATCGACGTCGATGGTGGGCAGATTCCAGCCGGGGGCCCCTTCCAGGGCTTCGGCAATCTGCTTCTGCCGGCTGTAACCGCCGGGCTTGAGCATATCGGAACAGAGGGTGAGGGGCCGGATACCCACAGCAAGCAGTCCCTCGGCGGTGTGGATGGAGACACCGCCTGAATAGGAAATGGGAATACGGCCCTCAAACGCGGTGGATACCAGCGATGCCACCGCGGCGGTAATGGGGTAGAGGGAACGGCCTGACATGTACATTTCATCACCGGGCAGTTCATCCCGGTTGTTGATGGAGGCCAGGGTGTTGGTGAGTTTCACCCCGAAGCGCCGGCCCTTTTCGGCGGCAAATGTTTCAAGCCGGCCGAGCATGGCCCGGGCATCATCCCACTGGAGATCGTGGGTAAAGGAATCGGGATTCAATTTGACGTTGCGGAATCCGAGGTCATCCAGAATCCCCCGCACCTTTTCATAACCCAGAAGGGTGGGGTTCAGCTTGACGTAGGTGTCCAGACCCTTCTCATCGAGCATGTAGCGGCAGATGGACTCAATCTCGGAGGGGGGGCAGCCGTGCATCGTGGAGATGGAAACATTGTGGACGATGGTGCCGGGGATATCCGCCGTCAGAGAGGCCAGGACCTCAC
>DAOVYP010000146.1 GCA_030635565.1 Spirochaeta sp.
TATGTTGTAACCCATGAAGACCATGTTGATGCGGCGGTGGAAGAATGCCGTTCTCTTGCCGATGACTGGTCTTCCCGGGTTGTAAGACTCGCCGAACCGATTGCCCGGAATACGGCTCCGGCCCTGGCTCTTGCTGCTGCCAGAATGAGTCTGGATGGACGAACTGAAGAAACATGTCTTGTTATGGCGGCGGATCATATTATTTCTCCAATGGAAGCATTCTCCAAATCGGTGGAAACGGCATCGGAGGAGGCCCGCCGGGGTTATATCGTACCTTATGGAATCGTTCCAACAGGTCCGGCGACGGGATACGGGTACCTTGAGACCGGTGCTTCTGCCGGAGGCGGTCTTGAAGTAAAGTCCTTCCGGGAAAAACCCGATGCAGAAACTGCCGCGAAATATGTGTCATCCGGCCGATACTTCTGGAATGCCGGTTTGTTCACGTATCGAAGCGATGTCTTTCAATCGGAACTGACATCCTGTGCACCGGTAATAAATAAGGCATTCCTCCATCCCGGTGAACACTGGTTTGAGTTCCGGATAGTAGATGATGTGAAAATCTATGAACCGGCGGAGGCTTTGAGACTGCTGTACATGGATTGCCCGGGAATCTCGGTGGATTATGCCGTTATGGAAAAGACGGAAAAAATCCGAATGGTAAAGGCCGATTTCGACTGGAACGATGTCGGCAGCTGGGACGTCATTGCGGAACTTGATCCGCCTGCTGAAGCTCCGGTTTACAGCCATCAATCCAAGGGGAATTTTGTTTATTCTGACCTACCTGTTGCTTTATGCGGTGTTGAAGACCTGATTGTCGTTGTGGCCAACGACAGGGTTCTGGTCTGCCGGAAGGGGATAAGCCAATTGGTAAAGAATGCTGCAGAAGAGGATTTATCCCGAAAATAAATTTCAGGTTTTTCTTGTCCGGTTCAAGCAAACCTCATTCAGCGGCAGTCAAAGTATATGACGCATGACTGCTGTAGGAGGTAGAGCGATGAACAATTTGAATTCCATCATACTTGAAGGAAATCTGACTCGAGACCCGGTGATGGATAAAACTCCCAAGGGAACGGCTGTTTGCCACTTCACGGTGGCTTCAAACAGGTATTACAAATCTGAAGGTGAACGGCAGGAAGAAGTGGGCTTCTTCGACGTCGAAGTCTGGTCCCGGCTGGCGGAAACCTGCAGTGAATACCTTACAAAGGGCAGGGGTGTCCGGGTGGTCGGGCGACTCAAGCAGGATCGATGGTCCAATGCCGATGGTGAACTGCGTTCCCGGATCCACATCGTCGGGGAGCATGTGGAATTTCGTGCCAGACCGAAGAGCGAAGGCACCGATGAAGCCGGGTCGCCTGCAGAAGCCGAAACCGTGGCGGATGCCGTAGACGACAAAGTCGCCGTACCAGCGTACTGAGTCGATTAACGCTCTGTATCCGGGGCTCAGCCCTGGAGTATGAAACCTTTCATTCCTTTCAGCGGGAACCTCCACAGGTTCCCGTCTTATTCAGTCTTCTTGTCATCATATGCCCGCCCCACCATAATATAATTGTGTTGGGTAAAGGACGTGGTTTCAACAAAGCCGAAATTAAAGAAACATTTGACGAATTACAGTCCCGTTATGAAGTCCTGATCTTCGATAATGCCTTGAATCCTGCCCTGCTGGAATCATTGGAAGACCGGCTCCGTCATGCGAAGAATACCGGGCGGGATCCGGAACGATTCCTGGATGAGGAATTGAAGGCATTCAAGGATCTCGAAGCGAAAACTCTGGAAAAGGAGCGTGTTGCTTCCATGCGAGACGAAGCCCGGCGCAGAAGGCTGGCAGGAGAGTCATTCGCCGATAAAGTTCTCGACGAATATCGTCAGCGGATCGAACATTACCCCGTACTTGGTATACATCCTGATGCGGATTCTGAAATTACCAGGTTGTACGGAGCCATGGATCTGCTTGATAAACGGCATTGGAATACTCTCGAGTCATATCTCAGACGGGCTTTCCCCCGTGCCGGTCAGATTGACCGGATGAGCATCGAACAACGGTTCTGGCGTTTCGTGGCGACCCGCAAGGGTCGACTTCCTGAAGAACTGGAACGATACCGCAGAACTCTTGCTGCTCCTTCCGCCACAAAAAAAGAGAAAATCAAGGAAGCTCAGGAATCCATGAAGTCTGTAGCCTTTTATCTTCACGATCTGCTTGATGTCTTAGAGCAGGCCATCCAGCAGATTCCACCTGACAGTAAAGTTGAAAAAGCTCAGAGCTTTATCATGGAAATGATTAGTGATTTCAGAATTAAAAATCTTAAGAGACGTTAAGTTACAAGGAGATATAAATGTCCGAAGTTATTCTGACAGATGAGATTTTCAATAGTGAAGTACTTCAGTCGGACCTTCCCGTCCTGGTTGATTTCTGGGCCGAATGGTGCGTCCCATGCAGGATGCTCACCCCGCTTGTTGAACAGCTGGCCCAGGAATATTCGGGAAAAATCAAAGTGGCCAAATTAAATGTCGATGAGTGCCCGGGAAGCGCCAATACCTTCAATATACAGAGCATTCCAACACTGATGGTCTTTCACAAGGGTGAGATTGTGTCCCAGAATATCGGTGTTATCCCGAAACAGACCATTTTGGAGATGTTCGAGAAAATCATCTGATTCCCAAGCGGAGCGAGAGAAGTGTCCTCGGGACATTTCCGAGCGAGTGCGGGAAGAAAGGTACATACCCCGCGGCTTGCCGCGGAAGGAGCCGCAAAGCGGCTCGGGTCCAGGGCAAGCCCTGGGGTATGATACCTTTCATTTTCCTATGGTACATAAATCTCGTTTGAGTTGGGTCTACCGAAAGTCTGTCCTCTGGTCGGAACTGTGTGCCAATCAATCGAAGTGTCGCTGTCTTCAGGTACCTCCGCCCTGCAGAGTGAACGTGTGGCAGTAGAATATGAGACGTTCACGGACTCTGAAGGATAAGGGACATCGGATATTTCAGAAATCCAGGCATCTGCTGAGGCAAGGTCGCTGGCGAATATATACCCCTCACTGGTCCATCCAAGTTTCTCGTCATCGGTATCATCTGCTCTGTCCGACCATATGACTGCGTCGATTATCGGACCGCCTTTCCTTGCATAGAGTGTAACGGCACCGTTATTACCCGGCAGCCCCGGTGCTCCGGGAATCCAGAAATCCCGGGCCGTATCCGTTGCAAGCAAACCTCCGGATTCGTCTAGATCATCATGCTCATCGATTTCTTCTGTGCTTCCAACGGCTTTTGCATGTACCAGAATGTATTCACCGTCAGGAATCTCGATTGCCGGAAATACGATTTCTTCTGAGTATCGGTTATCGGTACCGATTCTCAGGCAAAGACCTCCGAGATTTCCGCCGCGAATAGTGAAGAGCTCTATACAATCCGGTGTGTTACCTGAACCTCGGGGATTCAATTCGTTTACAAGTAACACAGGAACCCGGGGGTTCCACCCGCTGAAGCAATAGAGAAAAGACAGGGAATTTCCTGCCTCATCGGCAACGCTCATACGGAGAGTATAAGCTTCACCGATGTCCTGATCCGCTCCGAATCCTATAGTGAGTTTCTTTTCTTCTGTCTTCATCGTGTCTACCGGTATCGGCGGCACTACGACAACTTCAGTCGCTGCGATTTCTACCGGTTCGTCGAATAGGAAACTGATATGCCGTTCATCCAGAGTTTTAGCTGACTGGAGCACCGGGGGCAGAAGGTCAACTGAAAACGGCGGCCCGTTGACATCCGATCCCGGAGCACAAGTGATAAGCACAATAATGAAAGGTATCATACCCCAGGGCAGAGCCCTGTGCCCGGAGCCGCTGTGCGGCTCCAATCTCGCGGCAAGCCGCGGGGTATGAAACCTTGCTTTCCCTGCTCTCACTCGGGAATGAGCAAGCTCACTCCTCTCATTTCGTTTGGGAATCACTGCTGCCGGAACGGCCCGGAAAATACCTTGTTGTCGCCTCATAACGGACGACAATTTCACTGTACAAAATACTGTGTTCATATATTTAATGACGATAGGAATCCCGAATCTGCTTGAGGAGGATGACATTAATGTGTGGAATCATAGGATATTGCGGTCCGAGGGAAGCTTCTGAAGTCTTGCTGGCCGGTCTGAAACGTCTCGAGTACAGAGGGTATGACTCTTCGGGAATCAGCGTCGGATTCCGGGACAACCTTCAGGTATATAAGAAAAAAGGGAAAATCCAGGCCCTTCTGGATGTGGTTCCCGAGTCTCTGAAAGGGAATTGGGGGATAGGACATACACGCTGGGCAACCCATGGCGGGGTTAATGATACCAATGCCCATCCTCATTGCGACTGTACGGGAAAAATCGCGATTTGCCACAACGGAATTATAGAGAATTATGTGGGTCTCAAGGACCGTCTGACCGATGAGGGACACCGCTTTCTGACGGAGACGGATTCCGAGGTGATTGCTCATCTGGTGGAATCATTTTATGAAGGTGATCTTGAAGCCGCCGTTAAATCGACGGTAACGCTGCTGAAGGGTACATACGGGATACTGACGATGCACACAGATCATCCTGACGAAATCATAGGGGCCCGAAACGGATCTCCTATGGTGCTTGGAATCGGTGACGGTGAGATGCTCATTGCCAGCGATGTGAGCGCCATGATCGCCCATACCAAACAGGTTGTATATGTCGAGGACGGTGAGGTTGTACGTATGGATTCGGGCAGCTATGCCGTTACCGATATGCGGAACCGCTCTGTGGATAAAAAAGTGGATAGTATCTCCTGGGAACTCGAGGAGATGGAAAAGGGTGATTATCCACACTTCATGCTCAAGGAGATTCATGAGCAGATCGATTCGGTTCCCCGGGCCATTGGCGGACGTATAGACGAGGATCAGGCTACTGCCGTTCTCGGCGGATTAAATATGTCCGAGATGGAATTACTGGGGGTGAAACGCATTGTGATTATAGCTGCAGGAACGAGCTATTATGCCGGCTGCGTTGTTGCCTACCTGCTTGAGTCCCTGGCCCGTATCCCGGCTGTAACAGAGCTTGCTTCGGAACTCCGCTACCGAAATCCTATCGTAGAGGAGGGCACATTATATTTTGCCATGAGCCAATCGGGAGAAACACTCGATACTCTGATGGCAATTAGGGAACTGCAGCGTAAGGGCGGACGTGTTCTTGGCATCTGCAACGTGGTCGGGTCTACCATAGCACGGGAATCGGACGGCGGTGTCTACATCCATTCCGGTCCCGAAATTGCTGTGGCCTCTACCAAGGCCTTCACCAGTCAGTTGACGGCCATGTACCTGTTCATCTTGAAGATGGCCCGTATGCGCCACATGGCCTGGCCCGAAGGCAAAAGATTCATCAGTGGCCTTCTGGGGATCCGGAAACATATCGGGAGGATACTGGAAGGTGAAAACAGTATCCGTGAGTTGGCGGTGAAATATCACAAATTCGGTAATTTCCTGTTCCTCGGCCGGGGTATCAACTACCCGGTTGCAATGGAAGGTGCTCTCAAGCTCAAGGAAATCGCCTATATTCACGCTGAAGGTTACAGCGCCGCTGAAATAAAGCATGGTCCAATCGCCCTTATCAACGATCAAACCCCCAGCCTCTTCATCGTTCCCGACGATCATCTCAGAGACAAGGTGATTTCAAACATGAAGGAAATCAAGGCCAGGAAAGGGCTGGTTATCGCCCTGTGTGTCGAGGGTGATGAATATGCAGCGGAGATTGCCGATGATGTGCTCTACGTCCCGAACTGTGATGAAGAGTTCTCTCCCTTCCTGATGGTTGTGCCCCTGCAGCTTTTCGCCTATTACTGCGCCCTTGAATTGGGCTGTGATGTGGATCAGCCCAGAAACCTGGCCAAAAGTGTTACCGTCGAATAGGGGAACCCCCTGAAGCCGAGAGAAATCACATGCAGCTCCTGACGGTACTGGTCGAAAACTTATGCTACCTCGCTTGCTTTCTCATAACACAATCCTCTCAAAGATTTGTGTCTCCGGTAAAGCCGGGGCGATTCACCTGTTTTCAGGTGGTTGTTGATTCCCATCTTGCCGTAGA
>DAOVYP010000224.1 GCA_030635565.1 Spirochaeta sp.
GAGAGGGGAAGAAAACGATTGATGAGAGAGCCGAATTCGAACTGAACGTTCTTTTTCAGATGGGGTACGCAGGCTATTTTCTGATTGTCTGGGATTTCATCGATTGGGCCCGCAGGCATGACATACCCGTCGGTCCCGGACGCGGTTCGGGAGCCGGCAGTATCGTTGCGTACGCATTGAAGATCACCGACATCGAACCGATTAAGTACGGACTTCTCTTCGAGAGATTCCTGAATCCCGAACGTGTGAGCATGCCGGATTTCGATATTGACTTCTGTTTCGAGCGCCGGGGGGAAGTTATCGACTACGTTCATGAAAAATACGGACATGACAATGTGGCGGGGATATGCACATTCGGAACCCTGAAAACCAAGGCCGTTCTCAAAGATGTTGCCAGAGTGCTGGATATACCCTTCAGCGAATCCAACGCAATCACAAAGGTGGTGCCGGAAGGTAAAACCCCCGACGGTCGGAAGATCAATGTGAAAGTGGCCCTGGAAGTGGAGCCTCAACTCAAGGAATTCTACGATCGGGGAGGTGTCTACAAAAACCTGTTCGATGTGGCATCCATCCTGGAAGGAATGAATCGCCATGTGTCCACCCACGCCTGTGGTCAGGTGATTGGGCGCACCGTTCTCACCGACTACGTTCCCCTCATCAAAGATCAGAAATCCGGCGATATCGTCTCAGCCTACACAATGGATATTATCGAGCCCTGCGGCCTTGTAAAAATGGACTTTCTGGGCCTGAAAACCCTCACTCTGCTGAAAAACTGTGAAAATCTGATACGCAAGCACAGCCCGGATTTCGATTTGGAAAAAATACCGGAGATTGATACAGCCACCTTCACAATGCTCGGGGAAGGCCATAGCGAGGGTGTATTTCAGTTCGAAAGTCAGGGGATGCAGAAAATCCTGAAAGATGCCAAACCTGCGAGTATCGAAGATCTTATCGCCCTGAATGCTCTCTACCGCCCCGGTCCCATGCAATACATCCCGCAATTCATTGAATCCAAGAACGGACGTCGGAAAATCCAATACCCCCATCCCGACCTTGAAGAAGTGCTCAAACCCACCTACGGAGTTATCGTCTACCAGGAACAGGTTATGAAAGTGGCCCAGATTATCGGTGGCTTCAGCCTGGGCAAAGCCGATATTCTCCGTCGTGCCATGGGTAAGAAGAAAGAGAAGGAAATGGCCAGAATGGAGGTGGAGTTCATTGACGGAGCCAGAGCCAAAGGGTATGACCCCGCGCAGGCCCGGGACATCTACGAGATGCTTAAACCCTTCGCCGGATACGGTTTCAACAAATCCCACGCCGCGGCCTATTCGGTAGTGGCATACAAGACCGCCTTTTGCAAAGCAAATTACCCGGCTGAATTCTGGGCGGCGAACCTGACCAACGAAATAGACTCCACCGATACTCTCAAGAACTACCTGAGCTTCACCCGGGCTGACGGGATCGAGATTCTACCGCCGGACATCAATCTTTCCGATCGGACCTTCACCGTATCCGACGGCAGGATTGTCTACGGTTTGATGGGTATCAAGGGCATTGGGCAGGCGGCGGCCGACGCCGTCATTGAAGCCCGTAACACCAATGGTGCTTTCACCGACTTCCCGGATTTCCTTGACAAAACAGATCTGAAAGCCATTAACAGGAAGGTGCTGGAAACCGGGATTCAAGCCGGCCTTTTCGACAGCATCGAGTCCCGTAACCGGGCTACCATTCTCCACAACTTCGACCCGGTTCTGGAAGCCTCCCTCAAGAAGAAGGAAGACGAATCGGTGGGCCAGGTATCCCTGTTCGCCGACGCCGCCGAAGAGGTGGAGGCTGAGATCATCTGGGAAGAAGTCGACGGCTGGTCCAATACGGAACTGCTGCGTCTTGAAAAAGAACACCTCGGTTTTTATGTATCCGGCCATCCCCTGGACTCATACCGAAGCGTCTGGGACAAGACGGTGAACCTCGATATCCGGAAGATCGAGAGGAGTTCCACCGACAAACCCTATACCGTATTGGGTATGATCAAGAACGTCCGCAGCCTTATCACCCGCAAGGGCGACCGCATGGCTTTCGCCGTCCTTGAAGATTTCAACGGCACGGTGGAGCTGACGATATTCAGCCGTACATATGAGAAATACGGCCATCTGCTCATCGAGGATGCCATTGTCGGTGTTATCGGAAAGGTAGATCTGAGCCGGGACACGCCGCAGATTAAAGTTGACGAAATCAGGGATCCCGACGAACTCAAAATCATAGGAGTTCCCGAAATTCACATAGAATTGGTGGACAATGAGTATTCTGAAGAAGATCTTATAGACTTGAGGTCGTTCTTTCAGGATATACCCGGACCGGGGACCCTGTTCCTGCATATTCCGGAAAACGGCCGGCATACCGTCGTCAAGGCATCGAATCAACTCGGCCTCGCCGTTGATGATTTCGTCATCAACCGTATTAAAGATAGAAGTGCCGTTGTCACGGTCTGGAAGGAGTAACTACCAATAATGGATTTTTTTCAAACAAGCATGAGCATCATCAGCGGATTGCTGACGGTGTATTATTTTATGGTTCTCACAAGTTTTATTCTCAGCTGGATCCGGTCGACATCCGAGAGCATGATGAGATTTAAAACCTTCATTCACAAATTCACCGATCCTTATATGAAGCATTTCCGGGGCATAAGCTGGCTTCGTTTCGGGATGATGGATTTTTCATCGATCCTGGGGATCATTGTCCTCAGCTTTCTGCTGTTCCTGACCCGGAATCTGGCGGCGGGATTGTTCCCCACATGGTATGCCCTGGTATTCTGGCTCGTTATTCGAATTTGGGGGTTCATGGCCTTTCTGATCATGATATTCGCCATTCTGATGATTTTCCGGTTGATAACACTGTATACGATGAAAGACTCCAGACCGGATTGGATTGACCAATTTGACCGTTTTTTATTTCCCCTGGTGTCTCGCTTTCTCGGTATCTTCACGAATAAAACCATAGCCTACCCCGTAGCTCTCGGAATTTTTGCCGTAACCCTTATTGCGTTCAGATACCTGGCGGGCTGGGGTCTCATGGAATTAATTGAATATCTGGATGAAAGGCTCAATGAGCTCAACCGACTGAGACCATAAATGTTCCTGGGAGAACTGACCTATCCGGTGGCGAATATCGAAGGTATCGGACCTGCCGCAGTCCGAAACCTCGCAGCCCTCGGTGTGGTGAATATCGCCCAGCTTCTCCGACACTATCCGACACGATACGAAGACCGGAAAAATCTCGTCCCCCTGTCTCTTTCCTCCGCGGATAAACCGGCCATGACCGTGGCCACCGTCATCCGGCAGGAGTATATACACTGGAAGCGCGGTCAGGCCCTGAAGGTAATTGTCAGAGACGACAGCGATGTGGCTTCCATGCTGTGTTTCGGCCGGAATTTTCTGGCCGGCAAGCTTACTCCGGGCAGGCAAATCAGGCTGACCGGACCTTTCGAACGAAACAGGCACGGGGAGCTTCAATCAGGCTCCTTCGTATTTGAAGATTTCGACGATGAATCCGAATCGAAGGATTTCGGACTCATCCTGCCGGTCTATCCCCTCAGCGGCACTCTCACCCAGTCCCTGCTTCGAAAAGCCGTACGTTCGGCACTGGATTCCTACGCTATGGGCCTGAGGAACGAGATGCCCGGATCTCTGCGGCGGAAGAAGGATTTCCCCGACAAAGGGAAATGCATGCGTGACATCCACTTCCCCGATGAGAAATCCGATGCCGACAATGCCCGAAGAGCCCTGATCTTCGAAGAACTCTTTCATCTCCAGATAACAGTAGCTCGAGGCGCCTCCATCGCCCGACCGGAGGGACATGAATCCCGTCCATGGTCCGATAATCTGATCGACAGGTTGCGAAAAGATCTACCCTTCGAGCTCACTCCGGACCAGAACTCTTCTCTGGATGATATCAGACAGGACCTGGCTTCCGGCCGTCCCATGTCAAGGCTGCTCCAGGGTGAAGTGGGCTCCGGGAAAACACTCATCGCGTTCATGGCCGCACTGGGAGTCATCGCTGTCGGCAGGCAGGCAGCCTTCATGGCCCCGACCGAACTTCTGGCCCGGCAGCACGCCGACAACGCGGCCCGGCTGCTGGAACCCCTGGGTGTGAAAGTGGCCTTTCTCACCGGTGATGTCACCGGTTCGTCACGGAGCGCCCTCACTACGGCTCTGGGCGCCGGTGAAGTCGATCTGGCGGTGGGAACCCACGCCCTGTTCGGTTCGGATGTGGGGTTTATGGATCTCGGGTTGGTTGTCATCGACGAACAGCACCGCTTCGGCGTCGACCAACGCCGGTCCCTGACGGAAAAAGGGCGTGCAGTGGACGTCCTGGCCCTTTCGGCCACACCCATTCCCAGAACCCTGGCTCTCACCGCATTCGGTGACATGGATGTTTCCTCAATTCGGACCATGCCCGCCGGCCGGCTGCCGGTGGAGACACACCTGGCCCGTATGGGTAATGAGAGCAAGGTTTATGATTTTGTCAGACGGGAACTGGGCGCAGGGAACAGGGCTTATTTTGTCTATCCCCTCATCGAGGAATCGGAGAAAAGTGATCTCAAGGATGCCGAGAACATGTTTGCCCGGCTCTCAGCCGGGATATTTCCCGAATTCAAGGCCGCCCTGATCCATTCCCGTGTGGATGAAGAAGACAAGCGGCGTATCATGACCGATTTCCGTGAAGGCCGATTGAACCTCCTGATAGCCACAAGCGTCGTTGAGGTAGGCGTTGATATACCCGA
>DAOVYP010000564.1 GCA_030635565.1 Spirochaeta sp.
AACAGGCCCCACTCCAATTCGAACACGGGCATTAATGTGGGTCCGGATGATGTGATTGATCTCACGGGCCAGGAATTCAGCTTCACTGCGCCATGATTCGGCAGAATCATCCTGAGTCGGAATGAATATCGGAAGATAAAACCCCATCCATTCTCCAGTCAGGCCGAGATTCATTCGCTCTAATCTTTCACTCAATTCCCTGATTTCAGAGGCAGAGAGTGCCCGGTCTCTTTCTGCAAAAACGACAATGAAATAGCCGGAATCGATAGGGGGATCGGATAGTTTTGCGAACTCTTCCGCGGAAATCCCGCCCTTACTGCCGTAAAGGAATGAGGCGACCTGCTCCCTTACGGCGATGTTCCGGTAGGTTCTGACATCCCGGTGTTCCCGCACGCGTTTCCTGTTCTGGCGTATGCGTTCTACAGCATTGTCGAGTAGAGCACCGAGACGGTCTTCCCTGACCGGCTTGAGCAGATAGCCAAGGATTCCATTATGAAGGGCTTCCTGGGCATATTGAAAATCGTCATATGCAGACAAGACGATGATTTGCGTCTCCGGGGACTCTTTGAGAATCAGTCTGGAGGCCTCCAGACCGTCGTATCCTGGAATTCTGATATCCATGATGATGATGGACGGACGAACACGCCGGAACAGTTCAACCCCTGCCGGGCCGGAATCTGCGACCCCCGCAAGGGTGAAGGACGGAAAACGATCTGCCAACAGCCGGGATACGGCATCTCTGGCCAGGGGTTCGTCGTCAACAATAATAAGAGGATGATTGTTTTCCATATTTAAACCCCATCCCGAGAATAACCGGGGAATGGGTGATAGTCCAAGGTCAGTTTTTATGGAAGTCCCGTACCGTATCGAACAGGGCTATCAGATTATCGATCGGCGTCAGGGCCTGGACATTGTGAATGGCGTCGAAAACATAGCCTCCGTTTTCCGCGAAAATCTCAAGTCTCTCCCGAACTTCATTCTTCACTTCGTCTGGCGTACCGAAGGGCAGGGTTTGCTGGGTGTCCACCCCACCGCCCCAGAACGTGAGCTTGTCGCCGTATTTATCCTTGAGATGCCGTGGTTCCATACCGGCGGCGGAACACTGTACCGGATTGATGATGTCAAAACCTGCGCTGACGAAATGATCCATGAACGGT
Organism: Spirochaeta sp.; assembly: GCA_030635565.1. Classification (GTDB taxonomy): domain Bacteria; phylum Spirochaetota; class Spirochaetia; order DSM-2461; family DSM-2461; genus UBA2779. Next base: position 1,158 of record DAOVYP010000564.1, read on the forward strand.
TCCACGGCTCCGCATGAATGCTTGAATGTCTTCCATCCGGTATTTGCATGAATCCAGTCGTTCACCCTCCGGTAATACGGTGCATAAAGTTCATCAAATGTGGCGACGGAACAGAACTGCGAGTCCTGGGTACCGAAGTCTGTTCCACAGATGAAAACTGCATCCGGGATGTCCTCAACTCTCTCGTGGATACGTGCCAGGTTCGCCACGGCTATCTCGGCCTGTTCATGAAAAACGGCGTGAATATAATCCTGCCTCATGACGGTGGACATATACCATTCGGTTACGTCGCGGATTCCTTTGGGATTTTTCAGGAAAGGCGCGGGAACCAGGGCGATATCACCGAAGGCCGTGCCTCCGAAATTGGCGATAACTCCGAGGCCGGTATCGGCGGCCTCTTTGCAGGCTTGTTCATAATAGTCGAGGTCGTCATCGGTGACGGGCTTGAATTCCTCAAGGTTGTCCTGGGGATCCAATGATTCGTCGTCTATGGCCGGCTGGCGGACGATGGAATCGAAGAAATAACCGCTCTCGGGCATGCGTCCGCTGGGCGGAGCCGTTCGGTCGCCTTCGGGATAAATAAGAACATCGCTC
>DAOVYP010000368.1 GCA_030635565.1 Spirochaeta sp.
CCTCTTTTATCGCGCCTTTTGCCGCCCTCAAGGAAAACCGGGTGGTAGACGGGACGGCCTTGAGCGGTGCCCGCCTGGCCGGTCCTGTCGTCGGAACCGTCGCCCTTGTCCTGGGTCTGCTGGTTATCACGGCGGCTTTCGTGATGAAAGACGGTCGATGGCGGCGCATCATCTATACCGCGGCTGGAGCTGGTTGTTTCTGGATTGCAGCGGCCCTTCTGGTAAGAGCCGGTATGATGCTTTCCGGCGGCGCCGCTCCCAGGGTGAGTCCCGTCATCGGTTTCTGGGGACTTCCGGCAGCATCCTATGTGCTTATCGATCACTCACGAGCCGGAAAAAGCAGGTGGCGTGGGTGGGCCCTGGCATTAGTGCTGCTCCTGCCTGCCGCCCTGCTGCTGGCCGGGGGAAGGGGAGAGTCGGTCTCGGTGTTCCGGGAATGGACGGCCCGGAAAGGCCGTTTTCTCGACGAACTCATTGTCCATTTCCGCCTGTTCGCTTCAGCGGTGGCCGCCGCCGCGGTTCTGGGAATCCCGTTGGGTATCCTGGCCTCACGGGACAAGCGGATCGGTGGACCGGTTATCGCCTTCGTCGATGCGGTGCAGACGATTCCCTCCATGGCCCTCTTCGGTCTGCTCATGGCCCCGTTGGCCGCCTTGTCCCGGGCTTTCCCGCTGCTCCGGGCCATGGGAATCCGGGGGATCGGCGCCGCTCCCGCCCTTATCGCCCTTACCATGTATGCCCTGCTTCCCATCGTGCGGAACACCGTCACCGGTCTGGCCTCGGTACCTTTCTCAGCGTTTGATGCCGGCCGGGGGATGGGAATGTCTCCCCGGCAGCTGTTCCGACGGGTCGAATGGCCGATGGCCCTGCCCCATGTGCTCACAGGCCTGCGGACGGCATCGGTACAGGCGGTGGGTAACACGGCGGTGGCCGCCCTCATCGGTGCAGGCGGGCTGGGAATCCTGATTTTTCAGGGCCTCGGCCAGGCCGCACCGGATCTTATACTTCTGGGAGTCCTGCCCCTTATACTTATTGCTGTGGCCGTGGACCGGAGCTGGGGATTAATCATTCATCGATCGGTATCACCGGGATTGCAAATCAAAGGACCTGTATAATGACCCTGGAATGGCGTAACGCCGACAAAACATACGGCGATAAAAAGGCGGTGGATCATTTCAGCCTTGAGGTTTCCGAAGGGGAGCTTCTGGTCCTTATCGGTCCTTCGGGATGCGGGAAAACTACCAGCCTGAAGATGATAAACCGGCTCGTCGAACCCAGTTCCGGCAGCGTGTTCGTCGACGGGAAGGATGTCGCCGGTGTATCGGCCACAGAACTCAGGCGTCATATCGGGTATGTCATTCAGCAGGTCGGGCTTTTTCCCCACATGACTGTGGCCGACAATGTGGCGGCGGTTCCCCGTCTGCTCAAGTGGGACCGTGATCGAATCTCCGCCAGGGTGAAAGAACTTTTGGACCTGGTGGGACTTCCCGCCGATGAATATGCCGGCGCCTGGCCCTCCAGGCTATCCGGGGGTGAGGCCCAGCGTATCGGAGTGGCTCGGGCCCTGGCCGCCGATCCGCCTATTCTCCTGATGGACGAACCCTTCGGGGCGGTGGATCCCCTCACCCGGGAAGTCCTGCAGCGGGAGTTCCTGCGCATCCAGTCCACACTGGGGAAAACCGTTGTCTTTGTCACCCACGATCTGGATGAAGCCATCCGGCTCGGGGATCGAATCGCCGTTATGAACGAAGGCCGGCTCGTGGCCGCCGCAGCCCCCGGCGAGCTGCTCCTTGACGCCGATCCCTTCATCCGGGATTTCACCGGAGAAGACCGGGCGCTGCGCCGGTTGGCCCGTCTGAGTGTCGGTGCGGCCATCGGTGAGGCTACGCCCATCGCGGCAGCCGGGTTCAACGGCGAAGGCGGCACCCCTGCCGGTTCGGTCCGTACCGACGCGACTCTCAAAGAAGCCCTGTCCATGATGCTTGAGGCCGGTGAGACATCCCTGGAAGCCGTCTCTCCGGCGGGCCGCCGGATCGGGAAGCTCACACTCGAAGACCTTCTCGAGAGCGCCGCCGGAACGGAGGCCTCGTGAAGCGCTGGGTCGGTCCCGCCCTCGGTATAATCTGCATGGCCGTGCTTTTTCATCCCGGTGTCCTGGACCCCGTCCTGCGCTTCCTTTTCCCCGGGGCCGGGGAATGGGTTTTCCCCCGGGAATCACTCCTGTTCCTCGCGGCGGAGCATCTGCTCATTTCACTCATCGCCGGAGCCGTCGCCACTGTTATCGGCATGACCCTTGGAATCGCCGCAACCCGCCCCGCCGGACGGCCGTTCCTCCCCCTGATACGGGATGCCTCGTCCCTGGCCCAGACCGTACCCCCGGCGGCAGTGCTGGCACTGGCCATTCCATTTCTGGGATTCGGGTTCAAGCCCGTGTTACTGGCTCTGGTGCTCTACAGCGTACTGCCGGTGCTGAACAATACCCTCACCGGCCTGGAAACCCTGCCCGAACCCGTGCTGGAAGCGGCCCGGGGGATGGGAATGAGCCGTTTTCAGGTACTGATGCGCATTGAATTGCCCCTGGCCCTTCCGGTCATCGGCACGGGCATCCGAACCAGCGTCGTCATCAATGTGGGAACCGCCACCATCGGCGCCCTGGCGGGAGCCGGGGGGCTGGGTTCACCCATCGTGGCCGGCCTCATCCGGGACAACCCCGCCTGGGTGTTCCAGGGGGCCATGGCCTCGGCCCTTCTGGCATTGATACTCAACTCCCTGCTGCAGGCCGTCGAAAGACAGCTTCAGCCGGTCACCATGCGGGAAACCGCCGCTTAGGAGAAAACCATGAACCATTCTGAAACTCCCGACAACCGCGATATCGTCATTATCGGATCCGGCCAGGCCGCATCACCGCTGGCCCATGACGCAGCGGCCGCGGGATGGAAGGTTTCCGTCATCGAGGAGGCCCATCCGGGGGGCACTTGCATCAATACCGGCTGTACGCCGACTAAAACCCTCGTCGCATCCGCCCGGGCGGCTTATATGGCCCGGAGTAGTGCCGACTGGGGGATTGAAGTCGGGGAAGTTAAAGTTGATTGGCCGGCAGTCCGCGGGCGACGGGATAAAATCGTTGAGGAATTCCGGGCCGGCTCCCGCCGGGGACTCACCGAAACCGAAGGTATCGACTACATCGAGGGGCATGCGCGCTTCATCGGCCCCGGAGAACTTGAAATCAGCTACGGTGAGACGGCAGACTTATCCTCCAGGCGTATCAAAGCCCAACGTACCGTTCTGGATGTC
>DAOVYP010000051.1 GCA_030635565.1 Spirochaeta sp.
ACCCTTTACCGAGTTGGTAATTACAGATGCCGCGGGACAGGATTACCTCATTCCGAAAAAATCGGCTTTCGATTTCCGTTCTCTCGTACAGCAGACAATCACCATCCGCTCCCGGGTCAGAAAAGAGAAAATTCGAACTGCCGACGGAAAATTCATCGGCGAACGATTGATTCTCATCAATCCTGAGATAGTACAGAATCAACCTTGAAACTGACAACCGGAATCCTCTCGATTGCTGAACTCAGCTGTAGAACTTCTTATAGTCCCCCCGGGTAATCAGCCCCACCAGCCGGGTACCCTCCATCACCGGCAGATGGCCCACGTTATGACCCAGCATATGCCGTTCCACCTCCCGGATGGTGTCCCCGGGGGAGCAGGAAATAATACGTCTGGACATGTAGGCGCTTATCGGAGCCTTCATGGCGCCGGCTTTCCGGGCCTTGCTGACGTCCTTCAGGGCGAACATGCCCACCAAATCACCATCAACACCGATGACCGGTGCACCGGAAAAACCCGACTGCTCGAAGAGGATTGAGGCATCAAGAATTGCGGTGTCCGGTGTGATGGTCATCACATCCCGGGACATCAGGTCTATCGCCGTGAGAGCATCAACCGGAACAGTCTCCAGACATTGCAGCAACTCAGTCCAGATATTCTCCCGATGGTCTTTAATCAGAGCCGATGCGGCTGCCATGTGACCATGTCCTCCGAAGGGAGCCAGCACGTCCAACAGGTTGAAACGGTCTTTCCGGCTGCGTCCGATCACCAGATTATGACCCCGGTCCAGTATATCCACCAGGACGATGAGCACGTCCACCGGCTCATCGGCAAACACCCGGTCCACGACTTCTGCGACACCCGAAGTCTGCTCGGCGAGCTCCACCCGGGACAGGGCGACGACATGACCATGAAAACGGCGCCATGTCAGGTTACCCAGGATGTGGTGAAACAGATCGGCCTGAGACGGCTCCCTGAGGGGTCGAAGAAAACGGCGCACAATCTTCAGGGAGGCACCCTGTTCCATCAGCCAGCTCACCGCCAGGAAGTCCCCCGGAGTGGTGTTTTTGTGGGTGAAATTGCCCGTGTCCGCATAAATTCCCACCAGGGCGATAGTGGCGATTTCAGGTGAAACGGCAACCCCCTTATCCCGGCACATCAGCGCCAGAGAACTGGACTCGGCCCCGTGGAGACCTTCCACCAGCCGGGCACCGGGAATATCGGCCTCTTCGTTCCTGTGATGATCGTAAATGGTGATGGTTTCGGGAACATCTCCCAGGGCGTCCAGGAACTCCCGGACCCGGCTCTTCGACCGGGTATCCACCACGATCAGGCTGGATGGTGCCGCACCCTTGATTTCCTTCAGGGAGAGCAGGGGCAGTTTATACTGATAAACCATCAGCGCTTCCTTCACCGCGGGATGAGCCAGACGGCTCCGCACCGGTTGATGGTCAGGAAAAAGGGTTCCTGCCAGGGCAAGGGATCCCAGGCAGTCCAGATCCATATTCGCATGCCCGAAAATCAGCGCTTCGGGTGTCGTCCGGATTTCGCTCATGATTGTTTTGATTATGAAGCAGCTGTTCAGTATCTGCAAACACTGGAATGCTGTGATTGATATACCGGGCAAGGATACCCATGAGATAGTTCATACTATTTTTTAAGCCTCGGGTTCCGTGCTAATCTCCGTCCCATGCAGTACCGCACCATGCCCGGCGACAAGCGCCGCTTATCCATACTGGGGTTCGGCCTCATGAGGCTGCCCACCAGGGCCGGCCGCATCGACCGAAAACGCTCGGATTCCCTGCTCCTCGAGGCTCTTGATAATGGAGTTAATTATCTCGATACGGCCTTTCAATACATGACCGGCCAATCGGAACCCTACATAGGGGGTTTTCTCAAAGAAAACGGCCGCCGGAACGATGTCGCCATCGCGACAAAACTACCCCATTGGCAGACCCGCACACGGAAGGATATGGAGAAAATGCTGGATAACCAGCTCAAGAGACTCCGGACCGACCGCATCGATTATTATCTGGTTCACAACGTCACCGGCGGTTCCTGGGATTCGATGATGAACCGTGACATCCTCGGTTTCATGGATGAGGCGAAGCGGTCCGGCAGGATTCTGAATAAGGGATTTTCATGGCACGGCACGCCGGAAGATTTCATCCGGGTGGTGGACGCCGGGGACTGGGATTTTTGCCAGATCCAATACAACCTCCTGGATGAGCGCCGTCAGGCCGGGACTGCCGGTTTGGAATACGCGGCATCGAAGGGCCTGGGTGTCGTCATTATGGAACCCCTCCGGGGGGGAAAGCTTGCGGTAAAAATTCCTGAGAAGGCGATGCGGATATGGAAGGAGAGGCCCGAACGATCACCTGCGGCCTGGGCTCTGAGCTGGGTATGGAACAGACCGGAAGTGAACGTGGTGCTTTCCGGAATTTCGAAAAAGTCGCACATGGACGAAACCCTGGCCCTGGCAGGAGAGGCAGAGCCGGGTATGCTGAGCGGTGAGGAACTTCAGCTCATCGCCAGAGTCCGTGATTCCTACAAGTCCGCCGGTACCGTGGAATGCACCTCATGCCGCTACTGCCTGCCCTGCCCCATCGGCGTTTCCATTCCGGAAGTATTTGATATGTATAATGAGTGGAAAACCATCCGGCACTCCTTTTCCCAGCGGATGTTCTACATTTCCACCGTCGGCGGCATCCTTTCCGGCCGGAGCGGTCTGGCATCAAAATGCACATCATGCGACGTCTGCCTGGAGAGATGCCCTCAATCCCTCCCCATTCCCGACCTGATGAAAACAATCTCACGGGAATACGAAGGTCGTCTCGGGAAGACAATGGACGGGATTGGCGCCCTGCTCCACAAAAAAGAAAAAACCTGATGAACAGCGAGTTACAGAAATATGCGTGATGAACAGATTATCGGGCTGGATGAAATGATGGCCGCCGTCAAGGTAAAGGTATCAGGCGATTTCGACCTGGTGGTGGGCATCGAGCGCGGCGGCCTGCTCCCGGCATACCTGGCTTCCCGATGGCTGAACATACCATTGGAAACGATACGAATCCGTTTCCGGGACGACAGCCATAACCCTTTCACCGACGAACCTCAGCTCACCGAGCCCTGGAAAACGGACGTCAGGGGCAAACGGGTACTCCTGGCCGACGACGTCGGGAATTCCGGTGCCACCCTGCGAAGGGCCGCCCGGGAACTCATCGGGGCCGGGAATGCCGACATCTCCCTCTTCGGCCCACACGACCGCTGCATACGATGGCCCTGGGATCGGGATCAATCCGGAGTATAGCCAAAGAGATTGACTGACTATATTCGACTTATTTTATAGTGCAATGAAATATTGGACGAATGAGTTGAATGGGATTCTCTCTTGAAAACCCTCAGGCAGAGCATCACCTTTCATCGCAATTTCAACGGCAGCCGGCTTTATACTGCTATAGCAATTATGTTAATGGTTGTATTGATTATGATATTCTAAAGAATTATATTTATCCAGAGGTGTTCAGTGAAAGTTATATCCGTGATGAAAGTGCGTAGAAGCCTTGGTGAGATTCTCGATGAGGTCAATTTAAAGTCGGAAACATTCATATTGGAGCGGGCAGGCGAGGCAATTGCCAAACTCACACCACTGACAGATGTGTCACAAACCGATTCATCGGACCTTGGACTTAAGGCTCTCCGGGATATGAAAGGTCTTAATCCGGGAACGGAACGCGGGAGGACACCTCATATCTGGCTGGACGAAGAGAGAGGGAGCTGGACATAGAATATGAGAATATTCATTGATACAGCTCCATTGATTTACCTGTTAGAGGGACAGAGCGCAGTGTCCGATCAGGTTGAAACTCAATTAGGTCAATGGATTTCAACCGGCAAAACACTAATAACATCCACGATGACATTGCTGGAACTTCTTGTCATCCCGAAGAAGCATGGCGATAATCGAATGGTTCGGAAATATCGGGCTTTACTGACAGATCTATTATCCGAACCATTGGTACCATTGTCGGAGTCTATTGCGGAAATGGCTGCTGAGATTCGCGGAATATATGGGTTTAAAACACCTGATTCGATACAGTTGGCAACAGCAGTCCATTCCGGTACGGATATCTTCTATACAAACAATCTCCGTTTGGCGAAATTTACAGAGATTGAAGTACTTACCCTCAGCGCCGAATAGCGGTGAAACTGCGCCGCCCATACCGGTTGGAATGCTGTAATCTCCCGCCTGGGCGCCCGGCGCCTCATAACGCCGCAGCACGCCCTTAATATTGAAAAATAAAAAACTCCATCAGTCTTTTCGAGATCTATGGTGCCGGTATCTCCTTTAACCGGATGTTCCCCGAAGAAGATTTCAAAGTTACCGTTCGGGAACCGCCGGAGCCCGCCTGACCCTCAAGGCTGCGGCCGTTCATCGAACCGCTTACCGCCACCGGGAAATCACTGCGGATATTCCCTGAAGTCGCCCGGGCATCCAGCGTGAAAGCCGTCCCCGCAGGTAATCCGAGGTCGATTCCACCGGAACTGACATTGATGCTGATACTGTTCCCGGGATTTCGGAAATCCACATCGACACTCCCTGACGAGCTTTTTATCACGATGTTACCGGATACACCCTTCAACACAGTACTACCGCTCACAACCCGGCTGTCGATGACTGAAGCCTCGATATCCTCCCCGGTGATACGTCCTGAGGAAGCGTTCAGCTCCAGAGTTCCCGTCGCCGTCACAGACTTGAGTTTAAGGCTCCCAGAAGATGATCCGATCCGGCCGCTTCCCACACTCCAGTTCTCCGCCGTGACATTCCCGGAGGATGCTTTCACAAGTGCAGTCTCCGCCGAAATATCCCGGACTGAGATATTCCCGGAAGCTGCGCGGGCATCCAGAGTAATCAGGTTCAATCCTGAGATATCGTGGTGACCCGAAGCTCCGTTGAAGGTCAGTTTTTCAAGGGCGTCTGCCGGAATCCCTACATCAAGGGTAATCCTGCCGTTTTGAACAGGATTATTACCCCATCGGCTTTCCAGCGTAAGAAGGCCACCGGACTGCTCCACGAAAAAAACCTCGTCTGCATCCAGGAACGGGCGAGCAGTCCCATGATACCTGATAGTAACGACATCGCCACCGACCGCCGTTATTACGGCATTTTCAAAACTGAGCCGGATGACCAGTTCCTTAAGACCGTCAACCGGGAATTCCCGGGATTCGTCGAAAACAAGTTCCGTCTCGTCACCCTGACGTACCGGAGGCCATTCTTCACCGTTCCGGATACTCCGGGGTAAACCGGAGGTCAGCAGAAAAATTCCCGATATCAATGCCGCAACAGCAAATATTGCTACCAGCCACAGGGCCAGTTTTTTCGATTCAATTCCGAAGATTTTCATAATCTTGTTTCCTCCTTAACTCGTGATGATGCGCCAGGTCATACGGGCATACTTCACGGTGCCGATGATGAACCACCGAGTGAGGTAAATCATCCCGATAACCGCCAGGGCGCCCAGGGCTGCAATAGCGATTCCGCCAAAAAACACAGCGACTCTCGGCATCACACCGGCAATCGACTCGAGGGGCAGCCATATTCTGAGCAGCGGTTCCAGAGGAACAAAGAGGGCGGCGGCCACACCGGATACCAAAATCGACACTGCACCGGCCCAGAGCCCGGCCATGGCGCCCACAAGTCCGGCATAAGGCCCGACGACGACGATGGCGTTAAAAAGTAATAAGCTCAGGCTCGACATGGAAATACGTATGACATTGCCCGCCGAAGTCTCCCGGAATTTCTCGGTCCCGAGCTCTTCCCTGGCATCCAGGGCGAGATCGGCCGGACTGCCCAGGGCTTCAGCAACGGCATTTTCCGTCTGACCTGCCTCGAGACTCTGGCGGAAATGCTCCCGGTAATCGTCCATGATGTTCCGCCTGTCATCGGCGGAGAGACCCCGAAGTTCCCTCTTCAGGGCGTTCAGATACTGTTTTTCGGTCATACGGTTACCCCCACGCCCTCATCGAGAATACGCCCGACCCGCTCCAGAAAATCTTCCCATTCCCGGCGCACGGCCTCGGCCTGCTCTTTACCCTCGCCGGTGATGTGATAGTATTTCCGGGGGGGGCCCCCGTCGGATTCCTCGAGATAGGTCTCGAAGATGCCTTCCTTGGAAAGACGACGCAGTATCGGGTACAGCGCCCCTTCCGAGATGTCGATGTCCCTGGAAATCTCCTGGACCAGCTCATAGCCGTAAAAGTCCTTGCGGCGAACCAGTTCCAGAACACAGAGCTCCAACACCCCCTTCTTGAATTGATTGTTCATGCTTTCCTCCTCGACCGGTGTGCCGGCCGCTTTTATGCATTAACCAGTACTATTTATTGAATAGTACCATACATAAGATAAACCATTCCCCGGAATTGTCAAGAGCCATATGAAAATTTGCTGAAAAAATGACCTCTGGCGCGTAAAGCCTCAAAGTACCTGAATCGCCTTGAATATATTTTTTGCCTCGTCCTCCATGGAGAGTTAGTTTTGTAGACATATGGGTGACAATGTGGTATAATAACATCAGAGGTTATGATGAAATTTATCACAGTCCGCGATTTACGAACTTCACCCGCTCAAATCTGGAAACAATTACCACAAGAGCAGGAAATGGTAATTACTAACAACGGGAAACCAATCGCACTTCTCACTCCCCTGAGTGACATTGATCTGGAAGATAACCTTTCTGCAGTGAGGCGTGCCCGAGCAATTATTGCAGTGAGCAAAATGCAACGAATCTCATCACAGGAGAACACCGCACTACTTTCACAGGAAGAAATCAACCGGGAGATTTTCGATACTCGCAGGGAAATTGGTTCTTGAAGGTTGTCCTCGATACAAACGTCCTCGTCTCAGCTTTACTGAACGGGAATAGTCTGCCGGCACAGATAATTAATCTCGTACTAAACGGGAGGCTCCAAGTTCTATATACAAATCCTATCCTGGATGAGTACTCACGGGTTCTAAGCCGAAAGAAATTTTCATTTTCATCATCAATAATCGAGCCTATTATGGATTTCATTCGGTGTGAAGGCGAACTGGTTGTATCGGAACCGGTCCCAGATGATTTTGAAGATCAAGACGACAAAAAATTCTATGAAGCACTAATATCTGGAGATGGTCAGTTCTTAATCACAGGTAATTTAAGGCACTTCCCTCAAAATCCAAGGATTCTGAATCCGAGGGATTTCATCAGCTTCTATACGGATCAGGTTTCCAAATAGTGTACCGGCTTTGAAAAAAAGGAGAAAGCATGGCATTACGATTGTCCTTGAATTTTATTGATGGATATAAAGAGCTCCCCCGAAAAAAGCGTAATGAAATAGTATCTGAGAATATGAAAAATTCATTCAAGCACTACCAGACATGGGTTGGGCTTGCTATTTTCATCATTGGTTCATTAGCGGGTCAGGGCATTGGGCATCTATTGGGCGGTGAAACCGGCCGTGCAATTCTTGGTTTCATTGGATTTGTTATCGGTGCCGTTGTTTTTGTACACATGTTTGTCACTCAGATTGCACCCTATATTGAAGAGTCTGTTCAATACATTAAAGAATCTTCCAGCTAACGGCGGTACGAAAAAAACGTGGGTCAGAAATACCGGTGTACCACGTTGGAAATTGAGATGAAAGTGTCATCCTCAATCTGCCTATCCTGGTCTGTTGAGATGAGAAAAGTATAAGCAGTACCCTGGCTTGCGGATATTTCGCTTTAAATAAACACCTGTTATCCTTGAACCCACTTCGATCATGAAGTAAATTTAACACTCATTTATCCGACTTCTGATTGCCCCATTGGAGATAAGGATTATGCGGAAACGCAGCATGCGGATTCTTGGAATTGACGCCGGCTCAGTAACCGTTTCCATCGTGGAAACAGATAGTGAAGGTACACCCCTTCGCCGGGAGTACCGCTTTCATAACGGACATCCCCGGGAAGCTCTTCTCGCTGTTCTCACCGGCTGGATTTCTGCCGATAAGGGCAATACCGGATGGGACGCCGTTACCGCTACCCGGACCGCCGCCCCGCTGGTGGAATCCCCGGACTCGATTACCGACGACCATGTTGCTGTCATGACCGCCGCGAGGCGCCTCCACGGCCGTATCGGCTCCCTGCTCTCCGTCGGCGGGGAGAAATTCGGCCTGTTCTCCTGGTCGGGAGAGGGCGAATACCGGAGTTTCAAGGGCAACACGTCCTGCGCCGCCGGAACCGGAAGCTTCCTGGATCAGCAGGCCGAGCGCCTGGGACTGGCCTCGGCCGCCGAACTGGCCGCCCTGGCCGAGTCCAACGATTCCGAAGCACCGAAAATCGCCACACGCTGCGCCGTTTTCGCCAAGACCGACCTCACCCATGCCCAGCAGGAAGGGTTCTCCCTGGAGGCCATCGCCGACGGCCTCTCCCGGGGTCTGGCGGGAAATTTGCTGGACGTACTTCTCGACGGCAGTCCGCCGGCCGAGCCCCTGGTACTCTGCGGCGGTGTGTCCCTGAACCCGGCGGTGGTACGGCACATCGGCGATCTTACCGGAACCGAACCGGTGGTGGATGAATCGGCACCGCTCTACGGGGCTCTGGGTGCCGTATGGGATTTCCCGGACCGGGATGCCGCCCTCACCGAAGACATCCTGATTCGAAGGGATGCCGCGGACATCATCGCATCGCACCCGGAGGTCAATCTTGAAACAGGATTCAGATATCCGCCCCTCACCCTGAAAAAATCCCCGTATCCGGATTTTTCCTGCATCGACTCCTGGGAAGTTCCGGTGGAAGGCCGCAAGGGCCGCTATCCGGTGGAAGTAGAGGTATTCGAAAAACTCCCCGCCTCGGGCCGGGCAACCCTGGGCATTGATATCGGCTCAACCAGTACCAAAGCGGTCCTGGTAAGCGAAGGCGGCAAGGTACTGCTGGGGCTCTATACCCGAACCGCCGGACGGCCGGTGGAAGCCATGAAAGGCGTCCTGATGGCCTTGGAAGAGGCGTTGAAAAAGCATGGCCCGGAAATCGAGATTGTATCCTGTGCAAGCACGGGATCGGGACGGAAGCTGGTAGGAGAAATCCTCGGCGCCGACCTCATCCTTGACGAAATCACCGCCCACGCCCGGGCTGCGGTCCATCTGGATCCGGAGGTGGACACCATCATCGAAATAGGGGGTCAGGACGCCAAGTTCACCACCCTCTCGGATGGCCGGGTTACCGGATCGGTGATGAACAACGTCTGCGCCGCCGGTACCGGAAGCTTCCTGGAAGAGCAGGCCGCCCTTCGGGGCTGTGTCATCACCGACTATGCCCACCGGACCGAAAACATCCAGGCACCTCTCACCAGCGACCGATGCACCGTCTTCATGCAGCGCGATCTGAACCACCTGATGAGTGAGGGTTATACAGTGGACGAAGTCCTGGCTTCAGCACTGCACAGTGTCCGTGAGAATTACCTGAATAAAGTGGCGGTGAGGAGCCGCATCGGAAAAAAGATTTTCTTCCAGGGAGCCACCGCCCGGATTAAAACCCTGGTGGCCGCATTCGAGCAGGCACTGGACAAGCCCATTCTCGTATCCCGTTACTGCAGCCATACCGGCGCGCTGGGAGCGGCCCTGCAGCTGATCGATGAGGAGCCGTTACCCGGTAAGTTCAGGGGCACCGGCCTCTGGAAACAGGATATTCCGGTAAGGACTGAAACCTGCAGTCTCTGCCGGAATGCCTGCAAGCTCACCCTGGCTGAAGTAGACGGGGAAACAATCGCCTACGGTTTTCTCTGCGGGCGGGATTATGATACCGAAAAATACGTGGCGGTGGCCGGTACTGGATCCGAGCCCCTGGACGAACGCGCCAGGATCTTCAATGTTCACAACGCCGTTCACAGCGCCCCGGGAGCGACCGCCGGCCCCTACACCCTGGGGCTTCCCGCCGCCCTTTACATGACCGGCGAGCTCCCCTTCTGGGAAAAGTTCTTCTCTCTGCTGGGCATCCCGACCATAATCGACCGCAGCGTCGATCCCATCGA
>DAOVYP010000400.1 GCA_030635565.1 Spirochaeta sp.
GTCAAGTTAGTTATCCCTAATGGATATTTGTTGCAATAAACGGCTCTTTAGTATTGATGTAGTTATGGATGGATCGTTATACTTGCGTGTGTTCAGATTGAACGTTTTTGGAGGTTTCATGGCTGCGGCTACTAAAGAAACAACCCTGACTGAAGGTTTGAAGGTGTTTATCGAGGAGTGGAAAGACCGCCCCGGTAACCTCATCATGATACTTCACAAGGTTCAGGAAGAGTACAGATACGTCCCCAGAGAAATCGCCTTCGAGGTGGCTCGTCTGCTGGATGTCCCTCTGGCCAAGATTTACGGCGTGGTGACGTTCTATCACTTCTTCAAGCTCGAGAAACCCGGTGATAACAATCTGCAGGTTTGCATGGGAACGGCCTGTTATCTCAAGGGTGCCACCGATCTGATAAGCGAGCTGGAAAACCTGCTGGATATCGGCGTCGGCGGCACGACTCCTGATGGCAAATTCTCCATCGAAGCGGTCCGATGCGTCGGCTGCTGCGGCCTCGCACCGGTATTGACGGTGGGAGATGAAGTTTATGGCAAGCTCACCACCGAGAAGCTGCCTGAAGTTCTGGCCCACTATAACGACTGATGAACCCGGCGATCCGTGTGATGTCTGTCCCTGAAAATGATAAGGAGTTAAGTAAATGGTCAAGATGACCCTGGATACCCTCCGTAAGTTCCGCAAAGAGCAGAAAGAGGTGATCGGGCCCCGGAAAACCGGCGACAAGAGCATTCATATCATCGTGGGCATGGGAACCTGCGGAATAGCCGCCGGTGCCAAGGAAGCACTCAACGTGTTTCTCGGCGAAGCCTACACCCGGAAAATGAGTAATGTCGTGGTGAAGCAGACCGGCTGCATGGGTCTCTGTCATGCCGAGCCCACCGTCGAGGTGAAGATGGAAGGTATGCCCGACATCCTTTATGGCAATGTAGATGCCGGTATAGCCAAGAAAATCGTCGAAATTCACCTTCTGGGCGGCAAACTCGTCAACGAGCATGTATTCGACTATCCCGCCCGGGATATTCACAAGGAGTAGCCCATGGCCATCAAGAATTACTGCCTGGTGTGCGGTGGAGCCGGCTGCGATGCCGGTAAGGCCGATGCCATCTATCACGGTCTGCGTTCGGCAGCTGAGACCAATGGGATCAGTGATGATATTCAGATCGTCAAGACCGGTTGTTTCGGTCTCTGTGAAAAAGGCCCCATCGTCAAAGTTCTTCCTGAAGAGACGTTTTATATCGGAGTGAAGCCGGAAGACGCCGAGATAATCGTCAGGGAACACCTGATGAAGGGCCGTGTCGTGGACTCTCTTCTCTACAGGAAAGAAGTTGCCGATAAAACCGACTCGGAGGTAATCAAGTTTTACCAGAAGCAGAAGCGGCTGGTTCTGAGGAACTGCGGTGTCATTGACCCGGAAGAAATCAGCGAATATATCGCCCGCAGCGGCTATGTGGCCCTGGAAAAGGTTCTTTTCGAGATGAGCTCCGAACAGGTGATCGAAGAGATAAAAATCTCCGGTCTTCGCGGGCGCGGAGGTGCGGGATTCCCCACGTGGCTCAAGTGGAAATTCTCAGCCGACGTCGAGGCCGACAAGAAATACGTCGTCTGTAACGCCGACGAGGGCGATCCCGGTGCCTATATGGACCGGGCCACCCTTGAAGGTGATCCTCATTCCATTCTCGAGGCTATGATTATCGCGGCCAAAACCGTCGGCTCCGATCAAGGTGTCATTTATATCCGTGCCGAGTACCCCCTGGCCATTCAGCGGCTGGAAATCGCCCTGAAACAGGCCCGGGAATACGGCTTGCTCGGGGAGGATATCCTGGGAAGCGGATTTAATTTCGATATCGAGATACGCCTGGGTGCCGGTGCTTTTGTCTGCGGCGAGGAGACGGCGCTGCTCACCTCCACCGAGGGCAACCGCGGCATGCCGATTCCGAAGCCCCCGTTCCCGGCGGTTAAGGGCCTCTTCGGGAAACCGACAGTGATCAACAACGTCGAGACCTATGCCAACATTCCTCTGATAATCGAGAAAGGCGGGGCCTGGTTCAAATCCATCGGTACCGAGAAATCTTCGGGAACCAAGGTGTTCGCCCTCACCGGCCGAATCGAAAACTCCGGTCTGGTGGAAGTACCCATGGGAACCACCCTCCGGGAGATTATCTTTGATGTGGGCGGTGGTATCCGGGACAACAAGGAATTCAAAGCGGTTCAAACCGGTGGTCCTTCCGGCGGCGTTATCACCAGGGATTTCCTGGACACTCCGATTGATTTCGATTCCCTCACCGCCATCGGCTCGATGATGGGTTCCGGCGGCATGATTGTCATGGATGAAAACGACTGTATCGTCGATATCACCAAGTTCTACATGGAGTTCTGTGTCGACGAGTCCTGCGGCAAGTGCGCTCCCTGCCGGGTTGGGACAAAACGCATGTACCAGATCCTGGACAAGATTACCAAAGGTACCGGCACCATGGAGGATATCCGGAAACTCAAGGACATCGGCCTGGCCGCCCAGAAGGCTTCTCTCTGCGGACTGGGACAGACCGCCGCAAATCCGGTTCTTTCCACGTTGAAATACTTCGAAGAGGAGTATCTGGAGCACATCAGAGATGGCAAGTGCCGGGCCGGTAAGTGTAAAGATCTGGTTACATATACCATCGACGCCGACAAGTGCATCGGCTGTACCGTCTGTGCCCGAAAGTGTCCTGTTCCCTGTATCGCCGGTGAGCGTAAAACCCCGCATGTCATCGACCAGAGCAAGTGCATCAAATGCGGTGTCTGTTTTGATGTCTGTAAGTTCGGCGCCGTCATAGTGGCCTAGGAGGAGAGGAATCCAATGGCAATGGTGAATATAAAAATTAACGGTCAGCCCCAGGAAGTTGAGGCCGGCACCAGCATACTGGACGCTGCCAAGGCTGTTCAGGTGAAGATCCCCACTCTCTGTTATCATCCCGACCTTGAACCCTGGGCTGCCTGCGGACTCTGTGTTGTCAAGGTGGAAAACTCTCCCAAGATGGTTCGGGCCTGTGCTACCGAA
>DAOVYP010000200.1 GCA_030635565.1 Spirochaeta sp.
ATGCAGAACAGACAGCCCCGGCGGCAGCCGATCTGGGTGGAGACGCAGAGGGTTCCCCGATTCTCATCGGGAATCCAGGCGGTTTCAACCGATCGCATCCCGGAACTGAAAAGATACTTTTTCGTACCGTCTGTCGATACGGCGACCGAAGTCGGTTTTGAGATTCCGATATCGAAGTTCTCCGCCAGCCTGCTCCGGGCCGCCCTGGAAAGATTGGTCATGTCGTCGAAAGAGGCGGCTCTGTGTCTGTAAAGCCATTCGGCCAGCTGCCTGCCGGCGAATGCGGGCAGTCCGATATCCGCCGTGATGATTTTGAGTTCTTCCAGGGTTTTTCCGAACAGGATTTGTTTCGACATAACGGTCTCCCCGCGGAATTTAGGTTTTCCCAGGGGCATGGTCAAGGGCTGGGTCTGTCCGGTAGTTCCGGGAACACTACAGACTCTTTACAGGCGCCTGATGAGGAGATCCCGGTCTTCCGGCATGGCTCCGGCGGCTTCAATGTCGGACAGAAAACGCCTGGCGTCCTGAGGATATCCCGCTGTGAACCGGATGCCCGGAACCTTTTCGGCCCACCATGAGTTGAAGAGCCGCATGGCGGTTTCCCGGACATACTTGGCAATCATCGAGGCCAGGGCCGTTTCCATACGGATTCCGTCGGCACCAACCAGGAACTCGATACGGCGGTCTCCAACCTCGTAAACCGATCGTTTCCGACCTTCCTCGAGGGCTCGCAGCGGGGCACTGGGCATCAGCTCGGCCAGCCATTCACCATAGTAGCGGCGTCCGCCCTGCCGGTCGACGGTGATACGCCTTTCCCCGCTGCCGATACCGGAGATAGCATGTTCGAGAAGCGGCGAAATGATGGCCCGGACCGCTCCGCCCTTGCCTCCGTGATCATCCAACGCCTTGTTGAATGTCCGGGCCGGTACAAAGCGCAGTTCGGGAAGCTCCATCCGGAGGCCCCGATTCTCCATGTGGGCTTTCACATCGGTGTTTAGCTTCAGGGTCCTACCTGGTTTTTCTCCCGGCCAGGGTACGGGAAATTCTCCCGCAGCGGCGAACCAGGGTGTTTCCATGAGGGCTTTGATGTCGGAAGGCGGACAAAGAGATCTCAGGAGATCAGCAAAAGAGCAAGGCAGAGACACACCGGCCGCCCCGATAAAAGCCGTTACCCCGGTTTCCAGTGTATTGATGCCGATGGAAGGGGAGTACAGGACTTTACTGTCGGCGATGGCCAGCCGCCCTGATTTGTCTTTTTCCCTTGTAATTAAATCGGAAAGAATCCCGTAGATTTCCCTTGCAGGTCCGTCTGAAAGGGAACTCAGCTGAAAAGTCGTCAGGCAGACACAGAACGGCCCGAGGCTGGGACCGAGGGCGGCTTCATCCAGTCCTGAAAGAGTGATAGGAGTCATCCCCGGAAGAGCCGATGACCCCTGGGCGGAAGTGCGACATGAATCTCGGGACTGTTGAAAACCGTACCGTCACCGGCGGAAAGGGGGGACGATAACCCAAGGGCCGTTTTCAGCCTGTCCCGGTCCAGACGGACTTCTTTTTTCCTTTCCGACAGATTGAACAGGGCGATCCAACCCCGGCTATTTCTAACAACCAGGGGTTCGGTCCGTCCGCCGCCGATATTCGGGGCAATACCGAGTCGTCCCTTGCGGCACTGATCGAACAATTTCAGGAATTCTTTAACAGTATCAATTGTTTCAATATCCAGTTCCCTCGGGTCTCCCGCAAGGGACACCAGACCGGAAGACAACATGACGGCATTCATGAGGGACCGGGCCGCCGATCCGGACACCTCTTTGAACATATTCATGGGAAGCAGGCCGGAAGAGTTGATCCATGCCGATTCATTCCATGGAGAACGATGGAGATGAGCGGAAGCGATGGACATGGCGGTACGGCGTTTTCTGCGGGAGTTGTACCCGGCAAACAGATCGGATGAGGGAGCCATAACCTGGGAGTCCCAGACATCGGGAGTCGTCAGCAGTGGTAGTCCGGATGCGATAAGCAGCACCTTATGCCCCAAAGCTTCACGAACGGCCGCCGCGGCTGTTTTCATAAGGTTCCCGACTCCAATCCTGTTGTCGGAGCGTATTCCCGGAACCGCAGAATCCCCTATACGTTCCAGAAAAAAAGTCCTGAAACCCCACTTGTCCCTCATGATGGATAAAGTCCGACTGATGTGTGCCAGGACTTCCGGTCTGGTGACATCAAGCACGAAAGATAAATCCCGTTCTCCGGCATATCCGGGAACCATCACAGGTGAGCCGTTGGAGATTTTCACCAGCCAGTCACGGTTTTCGGATGCCAGAGCGGATTTTCTTGAAACGAGAAATGGGGCAAACCTCAGCCCGGGGATCATTTTGTGCTCACTGATCGTACGGGAAAAGCTGCCCATCCGGTCTTTGAAGGCATCGGTCGGAGTCAGCCAGTCGCCGGTTTCCAATGCGTAATCCGGGCCGAGGGCAAACCAGTTAACTTTTATTTTATTGTTTCTGATCGAACCCAGGATTTCCCTGAGGTCTTTCGGGGCCTGAATCTCACTGCCGCCGCACCAACCGGCTCTTCTGTCCCGGGACATTTCCCGGCCGGAAGAGGCTTTCCATTCACGCCGCCAGGATTTCACCAGACGGTCAGCATTTCCCCGGCTCATTCCGACAATCGGAAGATTGAGGGTTTCTCCCTCATTGAATATTCTGTTGATCTCCCAGCTTATTATCAGAGTTTTAGCGCCGGGTCTGCAGTGGAATCGAATGGGATAATCGGCAGGGGGTGATTGTTTGAAAAGCAGGCCGTCCGCATCGGGAGATTCGGACAGCCAGAGTGCCCAGGCCCCCTCTCTGGCGCAGGTTTCCGACAGGGTTCCGGGAATGGATTTAAACCGTCCTACTGTGAAAATGTCGGAGTATGACTCGGTCCAGACTGCGATTTCTCCTCTGTGACGGGGGGATCTGAAATGAAACTCCAGGGCTAGGCTGCGAATATAGAGTTCGGAACCAACCTTGAGGACAGTCTCGATCCGCTTATCCCTCCAGGCAGTCTGCAACTCAGTTGGGCCTACCTCAAAAGTATGCTCTTTCGCCCCTTCTCCCAGGCGTCCACGGGTTCTAATGCTGCGGGTGGGTTTCAGGCCGTATTTCAGTATTGCGGAAGTGCCGCCGGGCAGAATTTTAATCATCAGGGCTCCATGTTTCGACAATTAGCTTACTCTGATGCAGGAATCACTGCCAGTACCGCCAAACATGTATAAATCATTGGTATCTATTGCTGTTGTATGCCGATAAACCTAGTATCATGATTAAGAATATGAAGCGCGGTTTTTTTCTGTTTATCTTTTTTACCCTGATTCTGGCGGGTCTTACCGCAGAGGAAGAGTGGCGAGGGGATGCAGACCGCGCGGACAGGTATTTCCGGGTCGGTGATTACGATGCCGCCTGGCTTTTTTATGAGCGGGCTCTGGTTCAGGGCAGTGATGACGGACTCATCATCTATCGGGCTGCTGAGAGCTTTCGCCTTCAGGAATTGACGGACAATCCGGAATTCGGAAACGCCCTGTACGCCGTTGCCAGGCACTTCCTCCAGGATCAGTATCCCGACGATCCGGCACTGACCGATTCAGAAAATTACATCGACGAAAACATGGTTGTGAACCGCCGTTTCCTCAGGCAGACCTATGCCGTCATCGGAGCCAAGGCGCCGAAAGCCCGCCGTCCGGTTACCGAAGGAGTCGGTTCGATTACAGGCTTTTTCGTTTCCCGTATCGAAGAGCTGGGACAGCTTTTCCTCATTATAAAATCCGAAGGTATCAGGGAAGGTTCCTCATGGGCGAAGGAACGGGCCTGGAGCCTGTTGCTTTCCCTGCTGATCGTGAATGCCGTGACGGGTATAATCCTGCCTGTGGTTATGGCTGTAACAGTGGCCCGTGAGGGTCGTAAAAGTTATGTGACCGCCTATGCCTTCCTGCTTCACTGGGGTCCTCTGGGTATTCACAGATTTTATCTTGGGCGTTATGTCAGTGGTTTTATCTGGCTCTTTACCGGAGGGCTTCTCGGACTGGGTGTCTTTTTCGACCTCTTTCTTACCGGCGCCTATATTCGTTTCTGGAATGAGGATCACCGGGGGGAACGGCCGGCTCATAGACCCCGGTCAACCGGAACAATCAGGCAGCCGAAAGTTAAAAGAGTCAAAACTCCCAGAGCACCTAAGCCGCCCAGGGCTCCCAAAGTACCAAAAGCTCCAAAAACACCAAACGTCTCCAAGTCCAAAAGTTCCCGGAAGACATCATCCGATATTGATACGAGTGAAAAATTCGCATTCGGGGCGGCAGTCGGAGCCGCCGCCGCTTCACCCGTGGAATCCGTGGAACCCGTGGAGTCTGATGATGATTTCGGCGACCTTCCAGATTTGTCGTTCGACGATGACGTTTCGGATGATTTTTCCGTTCCGTCCGTCTCAGAGGACGATGAATTCACCTCGGAATTACCTGAAGAGTTGAGTGATGATGATTTCGATATCAAATCCCTTGAGTAAAACCTTTCGGATGGGCCGTGCTGTAATGGCCCTTGTCGTACTTCTACTGGTTTTTTCCTGCTCCAGCGGTCCCGAAACGGGGAAAACGCCCGAGTGGATATCTTCATACCCGGCCGATACCGCTTATTACGTCGGTATCGGCGGCAGCAACGGCGGTAATATGGCGGAAGACCGGGATAAGGCCGCCGCCGCCGCCCGGGCCGATCTGGCCGCCCAGATTTCCGCCCAGGTGAGTTCCGAACTGGAAGTCTCATCCCGGGCTTCATCTGATGGAGATTTCAGTGAGTCTGTGGAAAGAACCGTCAATGAATCGGTTGAACAGAATCTGAAATCCGTCGAAACCGTCGATACATGGTTTTCACCGGAACATGGAGCCTGGGTTTACGTTCGTCTTTCCAAAGCTGTATGGGCCGCCATCGTCCACGAAGAAATTGCCAACCTCACCCTGAGGGCTAACAGCATCCTGGAGCCCGTTGCCTCGGGTCACATGACGGAAGCTGAAGATATGGCTGCTCTGGGACGGGCCCGGAGTGTCCTTTTATCCTCCCCCTGTGGACTTCTG
>DAOVYP010000419.1 GCA_030635565.1 Spirochaeta sp.
AGCCGTAATCAGGGATGGCTCGTCTATTGAGGAATTTCCGATATTCACCGGCTTTCGAAGCCGCCACTGTTCCGTGCCACATTCGTGCAATCATCTTGAAAAATCCTCATGTGTCTGTCAGGCATAACCATCTTAATTGATTATACCGGTTAGTAGTTTATTCAACTTGAACTAACCTGTCAAGTGTGTTTTAATGGTTACATTATACTTGAAGTGCTTCATTCCGGGGCTTGATATCATTCGCTAATCATTGAGGTGAGTTCGGTTGGATATGGAAAAAGAAATGGATAAGGAAGCCCAAATCCCCGGCAGGGGGTTCAATGATTTGGTACGGCAAACAAGAGAAAAGTTTTCGGTATTTGACCTGGACGGAAATAATGTTGCTCTCGATTTCGTCAACACGGTTGAGTATAGAGACACTCCCAAAGCCTTCGAGTGGATCACTTCCTATATTGATGCCCTGGGTTGGGCTGAACGAGTTGGAATCCTTTCTCCGGAGGCTGCTGAACAACTGATCGCCAGGGGATATGAGAGAGACAGTTCCGACTGGTACAGACAAATTATCGATTACAGAAAAATTCTTTATCAGGTATTTTCTTCCGCTGTAAAGCAGGAAAAGGATAAGCCGGCGGTATTGGATGACCTTAACGTGATTCTCCAGGCGGCGCGAATGCGGGCCGTCATTGAAGTGAATAAGTCCGGATTTTCATGGCGTTTTCCCGATGTCGAAGAAGATCCCACAGGTTTCCTGCAACCCGTAGTGAACTCAGCCGCGAATCTCCTGGTGGACAGCGATATTCTCAGACTTAAACTGTGTTCCAGTCCGGAATGCGGCTGGCTGTTCTACGACACAAGTAAAAACAGAAGTCGCCGTTGGTGCAGCATGAAAGGCTGCGGTAATCGAGCTAAAGTAAATCAATTTTACCGGAACCACCTCATGAAGAATTAAGAGGTATAAATTCAGCAGCACTGAATCGCTACGGAGTCTCTGGGCATTCTCCCCCAGCGGCGCTAGACTGCCCCTAAGTGGATGATTCAAAAATCAAAGCCAAACCGATTATCTGGATCCTCTTCAGCCTGGTATTGTCCCTGCTCGCCCTGTCGTCAGGATTGGTGGATATCGGCTCTTTAAGTGTCCCTGATACCTGGACCAGAGATTTTCTTATTTTACTGAGTATCTCGACGGCTTCATCACTGGGTTTGATCGCATTAAAAAGGATGCCTCTGAAATTATTGTTATTGACCATCAGGTTCGTCACACTTCTCCTGATAGGTGTGCCCTTCGGCGACAAACTTTCAGCGGAATTCTACCTGCTTACCGCTCTCATCATTGATATTTCATTCGCATTGCCGTTCAGGTTCGCCATTGCAGCAATGATAATCACTCTCTCGGCAGAACTGGTGACACAGGTGGATATCAGTGCCTATTACTTCAAAACCGATGTACCGTCCAGGTTGGATTATCTGGCCTTCGCCGCCTGGGGTGTGGTTTTCGGGACATTCAGTCTTTATGTGAATTACCTCAATAAACGTTATCGCCAGAAAACGGCGGAATCCGACCATCGAAGGCAGATTGTTGAAGAGCTGATCGGCGCAAACCGGGGATATCTGGAATATGCGTCATCTGTAGAACAGAAAACTTCGGACAAGGAACGTAAACGTATCATCACCGAACTCCATGACGTTGTCGGCCAATCCTTTACAAACATCCTGGCCATTACCGACATGGCTGAAAAGCACCCACCGAAAGCCGACGAACTGACCGATGTATTCTCGGTAGTCAAATCTCAGGCTCGATACGGACTTGAGGAAACTCGGGTGGTCCTTTACAAACTACACACATTCAAGCCAACCGGACCCACGGGATTACAGGAATTCCATCGTCTGATCACCGTATTCAGCAAATCCACACAGTTGAAAGTGGACGTGAACTGGGCCAATCTTCCCTGGGACATCGGGGAAAACCTCAACGATATCATCTACAAGGTAATCCGGGAATCTCTGATCAATTCATTCAGACATGGCAAAGCTACTCATATTTCCATCCATTTCAGGGTGGACAACAAGGTGCTCCATATCGACATTATCGACAACGGGACAGGATCGAAGTCAATCAATAAGGGTATCGGCTTGAACTCGATGGAAGAGCGGGTAACCGGTGCGAATGGACACATCAAATTCACAAGCAGCGAGAGAGATTTTTCCGTTCATGTCCAGCTCCCCATCCAAGCTTCAAACTAACAAAAGGCTTGTTCCGCCACTTCGGTACTTTAGTACCCGAATTGGGGATTTTCGTCACTTCCTCTTATTGGGTATTACCCTTAGGTTTATTCTGATCTGGTGGGGAAACATGAATCAAATCGGTATATACAGCGTCATTGATTACGGCGCGATCGGAGATGGAAAAAACCTCGACACCAAGCCTGTACAGGATGCGATAGAAGCCTGCCACGCAGACGGCGGCGGCGTCCTGATGTTTCCCGCCGGCCACCGCTTCCTGATTGGAACGATTTACCTGAAAAGCTGGATAACGGTCCATGTTTCGGAGAATGCGGCGATTCTCGGATCCCGTAATCTGGAAGACTACGGTGACGATACCGGTTTCTGCCCCTATTATCCCGAGCCACTGGATCCCTGTCTTATATACGCGATGGAAGAAACAGGTATTTCATTTACCGGACGAGGTATCATCGATGGGCAATTCGTAGAGGACTTCGGAAGCAAACACGACGATCCACTGACACATGATCATATTCAGCGTCCCATGCTGATTCGCCTGGAAAGCTGCAGCGATGTCCTGATGGAAAACCTCACCCTCCGGGGTGCCTTCTCATGGTGTGTCCATATGAAGTACTGCTCAAATGTGAAACTACG
>DAOVYP010000257.1 GCA_030635565.1 Spirochaeta sp.
ACCCTTGGTCGGCTTGCCCCAGGGAGTCACCGGATGGCGACCCCCGGAAGTTCGGCCTTCACCGCCACCATGGGGATGATCGACGGGATTCATAACCACACCACGCACTTTGGGACGTTTGCCCATCCAGCGGCTGCGACCGGCTTTACCGATCTTGATGTTCATATGGTCACCATTGCCCACCTCACCGATGGTAGCTATGCATGTTTTGAGAACCATACGCATTTCACCTGATGAGAGTTTAAGGGTGACGTAGTCGCCTTCTTTGGCCTGAATCTGTGCACCGCCGCCGGCGCTCCGGATCAGCTGCGCTCCCTTACCCTTAGTCAGCTCAACGGCATGAACCGTTCGACCGACGGGGATGGAATCCAGAGGCAGACAGTTACCGACTTCAATCGGTGCCTGCATACCGCTCATGACGGTAGCTCCAACCTCAAGCCCCTTGGGGCAGAGAATGTACCGCTTATCACCATCAACATAATTGATGAGTGCAATATTGGCACTGCGGTTGGGATCGTATTCGATAAAATCAACTTTCCCGGGGACGCCGAAATTGTTTCGTTTGAAATCGATGGCCCGGAACTTCCGCTTGTGTCCGCCTCCACGACGTCTGACACTGATCTGACCGCCGGCGCCACGGCCGGCCTGCGACGCTTTACCACCTGAGAGCGATTTCTCCGGACGTTTTTTTGCCAGTTCCGAGTTATCAAGGCTCTGGCGTAATCGCTGTGAGGGTGTCGTCGGATTATAGGTTTTTAAGCCCATGATGTTATTCCCTCCATCTTATGCGCCTTCGAAGGAATCGATGCTCTGTCCCTTGTCCAGGGTGACCATCGCCTTCTTCCAGGCGGCCGTGCGGCCAAGGCCGCGTCGAAAACTCGCACGAGATATGGCCCTGTTGTGACGTACCTTCCCGTGAACATTTATAATCCGGCAACTGACGGGCCGGACATTGAACAGGTCTCTTACCGCGCGCATAACCATGAACTTATTGGCCTTTCTACTGACCTTGAACACATAGGTTTTGGCATCACCCTCCCGGAGGATGTTCGATTTCTCGGTAAGGACCGGCTCGATGATAATCTGATCTGAGTCCATGCCTAGCTCCCGTAAAACTCACCGAGCTTTTTAGCCGCGCCTTCAAGCACGAGAATATTTTTCCCGTAGTAGAGGTCGTGGGCACGAAGCCGGTTATATGTGAGGAACCGCAGGTCTCTGATGTTCCCGCCTGCCCTCTTAATCATGTTGTCATCCTCTCCGAGTATTACGACCGTTCGGCCGTCTGAGGGGAAATTTTTAAGTATCGCCGCCAGATCCCGGGTCTTACCGGTTTCCACGGAGAAGTCCTCAACAACCCGGAAGCTGTCATCATCCGAAGCCTTCAGGCTCAGAATACTCTTTATCGCAAGACGTTTAACTTTCTTGGGAATATGATAGGAGTAATCACGGGGTTGAGGTCCGAAAATCACACCACCACCGCGCCACAGGGGGCTCTTCCGACGGCCTGCACGGGCACGACCGGTTCCTTTCTGTCGCCAGGGTTTGGCGGTGGAACCTTTCACGTCCCGGCGGTTCTTCACCTTGGCATTTCCCTGACGTTTATTGGCCAATTCATTCTTGATGGCGTGCCAGATGGATCCTTCACTCACATCACGGGCGAAAACGGCATCTTCAAGAGCGATAGTTCTCAGCTCTTTGCCTTCTTTCGAGTAGACCTTTTTGTCCATAATCGCCTCTCCCTACTTCCGCTTCTTGGCCTGGCGGACAATCACAATACTGTCACGGCTGCCTGGAATGGCACCCTTGACGAGCAGTACATTCTTTTCCTGATCGATCCTGACGATCCTCAGGTTCTGAACGGTGCTGCGCTCTCCACCCATGCGGCCGGGCATCTTTGTACCCTTAATGACTTTTGAAGGCCATGCGGCCATACCGGTGGAACCACCGGCCCGGTGGAATTTGGAACCGTGTGTGGACCGTCCACCGCCGAAGTTGTGGCGCTTCATAACACCCTGATAACCCTTACCTTTTGAGGTACCGATGACATCCACAAATCGGAAGTCATCAAATATTTCCAGGCCAAGGGAATCGCCAACCACACACTCCTTGCTGAAGTTGCGGAACTCTACGATATGTTTCTTCGGGCTGACACCGTCTTTGAACTGACCGGCCACGGGCTTGTTCACCCGTGACTCTTTCTTGTCCAACGCACCGAGGATAACGGCATTGTAACCGTGTTTCTTCTCATCACGCTGATCGATAACCACATTCGGCTCTATTTCGATCACCGTAACGGGCGTCAGAGTTCCGTCTTCATCAAAGATCTGAGTCATCCCCACTTTCTTTCCGATCAATCCGATCATGTTATTGCTCCGTTCCCTGAACCTACTGCTTGATCTCTACGTCAACACCAGCGGGAAGCTCGAGCTTCATAAGAGCATCCATGACAGCAGAGGTGGGCTCAAGGATATCGATCAGTCTCTTATGCGTGCGCATCTCGAACTGTTCGCGCGACTTCTTGTTTACAAAGGGCGACTTGAGAACGGTATACTTATTGATTTTCGTGGGCAGGGGTACAGGTCCCGACACTTTAGTGCCCTGTTTCTGCACAGTATCCACAATGGCCCGCGCGCTCTGCTCGATCAATTCTACGTCAAAGCCTCTGAGCCGTACGCGTATTTTTTCCATTGTCCTTTGCTCCTCTAAAAAACGGCCCCGTCGCCGTCAAACGACAGGGCACTCACTTACAGTGTTTGGATTTTTACTCCGTAACCTCGGTTACCTGACCGGAAGCAACGGTACGACCACCTTCGCGAATGGCGAACCGGAGACCGGGATCCATTGCAATGGCGTGAATCAATTCGACAATAATTTCGGTGTTGTCACCGGGCATTATCATCTGTTTTTCCTCAGGCAAAGTTACGGTACCGGTAATATCGGTGGTCCTGAAGTAAAACTGGGGTCGGTATCCGCTGAAGAACGGATTATGACGTCCACCCTCTTCCTTGGTAAGGACGTAAACTGCGGCCTTGAACTTATTGTGGGGGTTGATGGAACCGGGCTTTGCCAGAACCTGTCCACGCTCAACGGCATTCTTGTCGATGCCGCGAAGAAGAGCACCGATGTTATCACCGGCCTGGCCCTCATCCAGCAATTTGTTGAACATCTCAACGCCGGTACAGACAGTTTTCTGGGTTTCCTTGATTCCGATAATTGCCACATCGTCGCCGACGTGAAGAACTCCGGCCTCAATACGACCGGTTACAACAGTACCGCGGCCGGAAATGGAAAACACATCTTCAATAGGCATCAGGAACGGCTTGTCAATAGCGCGTTCGGGAATGGGAAAGTATGTGTCCATGGCATCCAGAAGCTCCACAATGCTGACGGTCTTGTCGGCATCGTCGATATTCGTCATGGCCTCGAAGGCACTTCCTTTGATAATAGGAATATCATCACCGGGAAATTTGTATTCTGTGAGGAGCTCCCTGACTTCCATTTCCACCAGCTCGACAAGTTCGGGATCGGCCAGGTCCATTTTATTCATATACACAATCAGCTTGGGAACGCCGACCTGACGGGCAAGCAGGATGTGCTCACGAGTCTGGGGTTCCGGACCGGAGTCGGCAGCCACCAGAAGAACGGCACCGTCCATCTGAGCTGCACCGGTAATCATGTTCTTGATGTAGTCGGCATGTCCCGGACAGTCAACATGAGCGTAGTGACGTTTATCGGTCTCATACTCAACATGACGTGTATTGATGGTGATACCACGCGCCTTTTCTTCAGGAGCATTGTCGATATCCTCATAGCTCATCACTTTACCGCCCAATTTGGCTGCACTGTACATAGTAAGGGCAGCAGTCAGGGTGGTCTTGCCGTGATCAACGTGGCCGATAGTACCGACATTGATATGCGGCTTCGTCCTTTCGAATTTTTCTTTAGCCATGAATATCCTCCTACGGCTACACGGGGAAATAAATCGGCAATTATCAGAAATTGCCCATTTCTGCCTGACGGCATGGTTCAGAAGATACCGGCGCAAACGCCAATACCGTCTCAACAGCAATTTTGAGAAGACCCATGTTCACGGAAATTATTCAGACGGGCCCGGGCGTACAGACAAATCCATACATTCCGAGATAGAAGAAGACTCGCCGTCGATATCATCCGTCATTCGCCTGGGGCTGCGCCCCGGTTCGTTCGACAAAGTACCGTCCGAAAAGATCATCCTCGCCCGAAAGAGGCCCGACAACTGAACTGCGGGGCGTTCCGCGAGGGGTTCGACCTGAAGATCCGATGGATCAACAGATCTCTCACCGATCCCGGATGGATCAACTCACCGCCCGGGA
>DAOVYP010000432.1 GCA_030635565.1 Spirochaeta sp.
TGAAAATTGATGATATTCGCATTAATTGTGAGCAGAATTCTTTAATCTATATGGTAACACCTCAGGGAACGGGCGCGTGCCATGCGAAAAAAGGTGACGGTACAGCGCATACCTCCTGTTATTATCGCATCATCAACTCGAATGGCACATTGGATTTCATTGAGGAGTAGTAAATGCAGGATAAATTGATAATCGGGATGCCGGCGGGTTCTCTGGCCAACCCCAATCGCGGGGGCAATCTCATTGAGCTGCTTGAAGATGCCGGATTTAAAACATCCGGTTACGAAATTGGTGGACCTTCGTCATTTAAAACAGTTGATTTTCTTTACGGCTGGGACGGACGACCTCAGGAATTTGGATCCCAGCTCAGCATCAATGAGCTGGATGTTGCCATTGCCGGCGACGATTGGATAAAAGAGCGTATTCTTGAATTTGAACTTGAATATGGAATAACCATTGCACCTGAACGAATTATGTCGCTCCATCGCGGTCATGTACGCATCGTGGGAATTATTGACAGTAATAGTCCTGAAAAAACAATCGATGAATATTTGCTCAGACTTTGTGCTGAAAAAGATGTATTGGTGATGGTTTCGGAAATGCCTTATCTGGGTATCGGATGGGTGCGTGACGCATTGAAACGTATCGGTAAACTGGATGAATATAATGACTTCAGTGTTCAAAAATACAAGACCCCTCCAAAAATCAAAAAAGGTGTGATTATATATGAGACCTGGGGAAAGACAGAAGCGAAAATAAAAAACGGCGGGGCTGATTTCGGTATAGAAATTACTCAAAGCGGCAGCGCCATTCGCAATTATGGACTTAAAATTGTGGATACGCTGATCAATTCAGAAACGAGTATTTGGATCAACCCCGATATCAAACAGCATCCGGTTAAAAAAGAGCTGTTGCAGATGTTTCTGCTCAATCTCTATGGATGCATTCATGCGGAAAACAAGGTGTTATTGGTGTTCAATGTGGAACCCGGCATGGCTGCCGGCATCGAACAATATTTGGAGTCCAACAGTTTATTTGGTAATGAACCGACGGTATCCCCCGGAAAGTCTTTTTCCGAGTATACGATACAGGTGGAATGCGACAATATGGATCTGCCTCTGGCAAAAATCAGATTTGAATTATTGAAACTCGGGGCAACTAATCTGGATACAATTCCGTTATTATCTTCCATACCGGATACGAGTGTGATTGGATTTTAAGTCTGAGGACAAGGTTTATAATGTAACATCGCCGGTGATTAGAAAATATTATCTAAGCACTGTCATTCTCCCCGGCCGAATATCTTCTCGGGATTCAGGAAGTTCTTCGGATTCCAGGCTTTCTTGATCGCCTTCATCAGTCCCAGTTCCATCGTATCGGTGACATCTTTCAGATAGTCCTTCGGTTTAAGCCCGATGCCCGGGGTATGGCGATTACAACATCAACTTCACAATCGAGTGATGCACATATTTGAAGACCGAGCGGATTAGCGTTCGCCGCAAGAAGCGGCAACCGAACGGGTAAGATATGCTCCTATCTGGAAAATTCGGAGTGTGGAAAATCGTTTTAAAATTCGAATTTTCAATGGGTTCGTGGGTGGCTGTTCATCATAAAATAATCGCATGGTACTCTGGGTTTTCTTACCTTACAGAATGATACAGCGCCGGCAAAAGCCATTCCCCGCAGTACTTCAGAGCTTCCTTTACCAGGTCGAACCCCCCGTCGGCGATACACCAGTCCAGGAATACCGAGCGGATGGATCGATTGAAAATCTGAGCCAGTTCTGATGCCTCAATGTCGGAGCGGAGTGAGCCGTCGGCCTGACCCTCGGCCATGAGGCCCTCAATGATGCGGTACCATTGGCGCTTCGGGTCGACAATCACCTTTTCCCGTTTTCCTCCGCTGCCGAGGGTCTGGTTCACGTAGAGTATCTTCAGATTATCTACCCCCACCTCGTCACGGACGTAGCGCATCTGGGCTCTGGTGAATGCCGTCAGCTTGTCAGCTGGACTTTTATATCGCCGCAGGTTGCGGGATGCGTACTCCTTATAGTAACGATCAATCCTCCAGAATTCTTCGACGATAATATCACTTTTGGTTTCGAAGTAGGTGTAGAAAGTACCCTTGGCCACCCCGGCGGCCCGGGTTATCTGCTCCACCGACACCGAATCGTAGCCCTTTTCACGGAAAAGTCTCAGGGCATTGTTCATGATGGCGGCTTTGGTTTTTCCGGTCTGTTCTTCTCTACGCCCCATACTGTCAGTCCTCAATATCGAATATCTTCCCGGGATTCAGAATGTTCTTCGGGTCCCAGGCTTTCTTTATCGACTTCATCAGTCCCAGTTCCACCGGATCGATGACATCCTTCAGATAACCTTTCCGCTTGAGTCCGATACCGTGTTCCCCGCTGATTTTGCCGCCGAGTTCAGTGGTAATCCTGTATAGCTCCCTGAGGCAGGCATCTTCGTTCTTTTTCCAGGTATTCATATCCATCTCCGGGTATTTCACCAGGGTAGCGTGAAGGTTTCCGTCTCCGGCATGGCCGTAACAGGGTATCTGCATCCCGTACTCAGCACTCAGACGTTCCAGTTCGGGGATGAGCTCTGGAATCCTCGAACTGGGGACCACAATGTCCTCCAGAGACTGGATGGGGCTGAACACCTTGAAGGCCTCGGCGATGTTCCGCCGGACATTCCATATCCGCTCCTTTGTGTTGGAATCCTCGGCGACAAACACCTCCATGGCAGAGCTCTGAGAGCAGAGATCACCTACGGCCAACAGGTCGGCTTCA
>DAOVYP010000163.1 GCA_030635565.1 Spirochaeta sp.
CAAAAATTCGTTTCGAGGAAGCTGCCCGGCTGGATCCTCTCTATGCCAAGCCCCGATACTCCCTGGAGGAGTCCTGGCAGCTGCTGAAGGATTTCCGCGCCCTGAGGCGGCAGAGGGAAGTCAACGCCCTCTGGAAAAAGGCCGAAGCCCTTAAAGTCCGGCTGGCCGCCGATCCTTTCATTAAAGATACCAAAAAGAAGATATCAACCTACACCGCACGTTCACCGACAGTACAAATCGGAACTCCCCCGGCTGATAATCCCTCCCTGGGCTCCTGTCCCAGCCCTGCAGTCTGCCTGTGGAACCTGCAGATTACCTATTGGGAAATCGGCAGCAGTTCTTCCGAATACTTCGATGATACGGCCACCGAAG
This sequence comes from Spirochaeta sp., assembly GCA_030635565.1. Classification (GTDB taxonomy): domain Bacteria; phylum Spirochaetota; class Spirochaetia; order DSM-2461; family DSM-2461; genus UBA2779. Next base: position 373 of record DAOVYP010000163.1, read on the forward strand.
AAGCCACATTAAGGGAAATCGTCCGGCTGGCGGATCAGGCCGACTCCGCATGGCCGGATGACGAATGGCTCCCGGAAATCCTCTACTGGAAAGTGATGGCCCAGCGCTGGCTCGGTGAATGGGAATCCGTTCTTGCCGGATGCGAGCGGCTTTTCATCGAATGGCCGGATTTTCGTATGGCATGGGCTCTGGAAGACATGTACGAAATCGCCCTTGAGAAATTCGGGGGGTGAATCGTCAAGTGACCACTGGCGCCGCACCCCGAATTCAACGAGACTTTATTGTATGAATGATTCAGATAAAGAGGAATTTGAGAACATTCTTGTCCTTACCGATATCATCGAAGCCGACCTGATGGAAAAGCTCCTCACCGACGAGGGACTGTCCTTTTACATAAGACCCTGGCGTGACGTCAACTTCGACGGCATATTCGTCGAGCAGAAAGGTTTCGGCTGGCTCATGGGCCGAACCGCCGACGAGGAAAAAATCCGCACCATTTACGCAGACCGCATCGACACAAAGGAACAAACCTGAGCCGCCGATAAACTTCATGATAAAAATATTACTTGCGTATCAGTTTTAGGGGATTTAACATGCCATCAGTGTATGCGAGTGCACTGTAATACGGAGGTAATAAATGATTGAAGCAAGTAAAGAATCCAGCGCGGATCCCATCGTCACTTACGGAATGATCGGCGGGGGGGAAGGGGCATTCATCGGCGACGTCCATCGCCATGCCATTGCGTTGGACGGTAAGGCGAACCTTGTTGCCGGATGTTTCTCCCGTTCCATGACCAACACACTCGCTACCGGAGAAGCCCTGCACATAGGCAAGGAAAGACTTTACAAATCATATGAAGAAATGGCCGCGGCCGAAGGTGCAAGATCCGACGGAATCGATTTCGCCGTCATTGTGACACCGAACAAATCGCATTACCCCATTGCCAGGGCTTTCTTGGAAAACGGCATCAATGTCGTGTGTGATAAACCCCTGACCACCGAATCGGCACAGGCTGAAGAGCTGGCAGAGCTGACGAAAAACAAGGATCTGCTTTTCGCGGTGACATACACCTATTCCGGATATCCCACTGTGAAGCACGCCCGGGCGATGATTGAGGCCGGTGACATCGGCAAAATCCGATTCGTCAATGCCGAATATCCCCAGGAATGGCTGGCCGATAAAATCGAAGACGACGGTCAGAAACAGGCCTCATGGAGATCAGATCCGGCCCAGAGCGGCATTTCAAACTGCGTCGGCGACATCGGCAGTCACATCGAGAACACCGTTGCATACATGACCGGGCTCAAGATCAAGCGTCTTTCGGCCAGACTGGACACCTTTGTTGACGGCCGTACCCTGGATGACAATGCCACTATCATGGTGGATTACGTAGGCGGCGCAAAAGGAGTCTACTGGTCGAGTCAAATTGCCGTGGGACATGACAACGATCTGTCAATCCGTATCTACGGTTCCGAGGGAACAATCCGATGGCGCCAGGAAAACCCCAACTATCTTGAAGTGATGTACAAGGACAAACCGGCGATGAAAATATCCCGAGGTCGGGATACCCTTAAAGACCGGGCGGAGTCTCTTGTCAGAATCCCTGCCGGTCATCCTGAAGGCTATTTTGAAGCTCTCGCCAACATCTACAAAACCTATATCGGGGCCCTCATCAAGAAATCATCGGGTACCTCCCTGACTTCCGACGATCTGGATTTCCCCCACCCCGAGGCCGGTGCCGAAGGGGTGAAATTTATCGAAAAGTGTGTAGAGAGTTCCAGGAAGGATGCCGGCTGGTTGGACTTTTAGATTGCATTCCCCGCATACACCTTTTCGAAAAGCGCATTTTTACTATACACGATAGTCCCCGGCGATCTTTCAGATGATCGCCGGAGGTCACCCAAAGAAAAAAACAGGAGTAACTGGAAATGGCAAGACCCGTAACGATTTTCACAGGACAGTTCTCCGACCTTCCCTTCGAAGAAGTCTGCAAAATGATGAGCGGCTATGGTTATGATGGCTTGGAAATCGCCTGCTGGGGCGACCACATGGACGTTCGCAAGGCCGCTACCGATCCCGCATATGTCGCGGAGAAAAAGGAGATTCTAAAGAAGTACAATCTGGGCTGCTGGGCCATCGGCGCCCATCTCGCCGGCCAACTTGTGGGAGACAACTGGGACCCCCGCACCGACATATTTGCTCCTTCCGAGCTGGCAGGTAAACCGGAGGAAATCCGCGCCTGGGCCATCGAAGAAATGAAGTACAGTGCCCAGGCCGCTGCGGCCATGGGCGTGAAAGTCGTCACCGGATTCACCGGTTCACCCATCTGGGCCTACTGGTACTCTTTCCCGCCCACATCTCAGGAAATGGTGGACGCCGGATTCCAGCGTATAAAAGATCTCTGGGATCCCATCTGGGACGTTTTTGACGAAGTGGGTGTCAAATTCGCATTGGAAGTCCACCCCAGTGAGATCGCGTTCGATTACTGGTCGGCCAAGAAGCTTATCGATGTCGTCAAACGGGACACTCTGGGCTTCAACTTCGATCCCAGTCATCTGGTTTGGCAGAACATAGAGCCATCCATCCTCATCCGGGATTTCCCGGATCGTATCTATCATGTCCATATGAAGGATGCTGCGATTGATGACGACCCCCGGAGCGGCATCCTGAGTTCCCACATCGAATTCGGCAATATCAGGCGCGGTTGGGATTTCCGCTCTCCAGGACACGGGGATGTGGATTTCGAACTCATCATCCGTGCTCTCAACGAGATCGGATATACCGGCCCCCTCTCGGTTGAGTGGGAAGATAATGCCATGGATCGGTCGTTCGGAGCTCCTGATGCATGCGATTTTGTGAAGTCCCTGAACTTCTCCCCATCCAGTATTGAATTCGATGGAGCCATGGAGAATTGAAGGAAAGTGATATCATCTTCGTCCTGGTGAACAATCGCAAGTAATATTATTTCTACGACAACTGTGATGCGGAAACGGGCATGCGCAAAGCGTTCAGTTACACGCTTGCCATGGGTTGTAAATGTATCATACATATCGTCGGGGAATTGAGCTTCATCGGATTTGACACCCCGGGCCTCACGACGATTGGAAGCGAAGCAAAGACCGGTCTCCGGATCAGATGAGTTTTCTGGAAACCTACTTCGTCATATGAGAATGAATCGGGTGCCCCATATTTCAATAAGCGGCGCCTCGAAGGAGTGTGTAAGATGCCTATAATCGCCATGATCGGTGCCGGCAGCGTCATCTTTGCCAAAACCCTGGCCAGCGACATCCTGGCCACACCCGGCCTGACTGACATCGAATTCCGATTGATGAGCAGGACCTGGCCCAAACTTGAACGGATGCAGAAATTTCTCCAGAGGATGATCGACGACAATGGCCTGAAAGCAACCGTTACCGCCACCCTTGACCGACGGGAAGCGGTAAAAAACGCCGATTATGTCATCAATATGATCGATGTCGGTGGTGTCGAGGGTTTCGGTTACGATTATGAAATCCCACTGAAATACGGTGTGGACCAATGCATCGCCGACAGCCTCGGGCCCGGTGGCGTGATGCGGGGCCTCAGGACTTTCCCGATACTGGAAGACATGGTGAAGGATGTAGAGGAACTCGCAGCCCCTGGTGCATTGTTCTTCAACTATACCAATCCCATGGGTGCGGTGTGCCATGCCATCGGAGTCTTCAGCGATATGATTCCTTATATTGGTCTCTGTCACGGCGTCCAAACCACCCTCGACCTCATCAGTTCCTACACCAATGTCCCCAAAAATCAGATCGACTATCTCTGCGCCGGCATCAATCACATGGACTGGTTTCTCAAACTGGAGGACAAACGGGACGGCCGTGACCTGAAACCAATACTAAGAGAACGCTTCGAAGACCCCGCCTACTACATCCACGAAAAGGTACGAGGAGAAGTGATGCGTCATTTCGGTTATTTCATGACCGAATCAACTGGCCATCTCTCGGAATACATCCCCTGGTTCCGGAGTTCGAAGAGAGCCTTGGATCGGTACTGTGACCAGCCCGATTTCGGCGGAGCTACAGGAGCCTATTACAAGTACACAAGGATGCTTGCCGAGAAGTACAGCAATGTGGATTATCTGGAGATGGAGATCTCAGATGTTGATAAACGTAGCGCCGAGTACTGTTCATGGATCATCGAGGCCAAAGAGCTGGACAAGCCGTTCCGTCTCCAGGGGAATGTGAGGAACAACGGTTTCATCGATAATCTGCCTCAGGGCTGCTGTGTCGAGATACCGGTCTATATCGATCACCAGGGTATCCGCCCATTAAGGGTAGGCAGTCTGCCTCCCCAGTGCGCCGCGATGAACCTGTCGAATATCACGGTTCAGTCCCTGGCCGTCGAAGCTCATGTCAGGCAGGATCCGGAACATGTGATGCACGCAATCGCCATGGATCCCCTTACATCGGCGGTGTGCACTCTGGAGGAAATCCGCAGGATGACTGCCGAAATGCTTGAAGCCAATCGTAAGTGGCTGCCTCAGTTCGAAGGAAAAACACTCAGGGCAACGCCGCATATCAGCATCCCGGAAGACCTCAAGCCGGTTGAGGTGCCCCTTGATCCGGCTCTGGCCGTGGCCAACCGTTTCGGCGAGCTGGCCTCGCGGGAAACCGAATAATCAAGATCAGGCGTCTCCTTGGACGACCCGGAATCCCAGCTGCATGATAGAGAAGATAAATAACCCGGAGGGACTATCATTTACGAAAGTGAACCCTTATTTCAATCGATTAAAATCGGTAAAAGAACAGCCTTCAACCGCTTTGTAATTAACGCGGTGGAGTGCTGTGATGCAGATAAAAACGGTAATCCCACCCCTCTCACCCTGGCCCGTTATAAACAGCACTTCCGGAACGGTTGTTCGATCGTCATCCTTGAAGCCATCAGCGTAACGGATGCAAACCGGGGACGCCTGAACCAGCTCCAGGTCCAGCCCAGGAATGCCAGATCCCTGGCCAACTTCGTCAGGAAAGTAAAGGAGGTAAATAAAGACGTCATCTTCATATGGCAACTTTCACACTCCGGAGAACTCAGTAATCCTGATTTCTCACGACGGATTTGTGTTAAACCGTTTCCCGGTTTCGGTGGCGATCTTTTAAGTGAAGAAGACGTCGAGGATATTGAAGACAAGTTTGTATTGGCAGCCAAGATCTGCCACGACAGCGGCGCCGATGGAGTGGATTTTAAAAACTGCCACGGCTACCTCGGTTCCCAGTTGGTACGACCATACAATGATCGGAAATGGAAATATGGTGGTTCCTTCGCGACCCGCACCCGTTTCACATTCAATGTCTATGAACCCATGGTGAGGGAAATCAACGATGCGAACTTTATCTACCGATCCAAAGTCTCCATCTGGGAAGGTTTCCCCGGCGGACAGGGCAGCGCCGGTCCTGAA
>DAOVYP010000167.1 GCA_030635565.1 Spirochaeta sp.
CTTCATGGCCGACGTCATCGGCATCCGGGATGACATGTACATCGGTAAGGGCAATACCTACATGCGGGAAGTGGCCCGCTCTGTACAGGAAGGTTTTGAAGACGGCATTCTGGAACAGCGTCCCACTCTGGTGAGCCTTCAATGCGATATCGACCACCCCACTCAGTCCATGGCCGACGCCCTCCATCTCATCGAGCACTTCGGCGGAATCGAGAACCTGAAAGGCAAGAAAATCGCCATGAGCTGGGCTTATTCCCCCTCTTACGGCAAACCCCTCTCGGTACCCCAGGGCATCATCGGCCTGATGACCCGCTTCGGCATGGATGTCACCCTGGCCCACCCTGAAGGTTACGAAGTGATGGGCGATGTGGAACAGGTGGCCATGAAGAACGCCGAGGCCTCCGGCGGCAGCTTCACGAAGACCAATTCCATGGCCGAAGCCTTTGAAGGTGCCGATATCGTCTATCCCAAGTCCTGGGCGCCCTATGCCGCCATGGAGAAGCGTACCGAGCTCTATGGTAATGGTGATGATGCGGGCATCAAGGCTCTGGAGACGGAACTTCTGGCCAACAATGCCAAACACAAGGACTGGGAATGCACCGAGAATCTGATGAGCAAGACTGTCGGTGGCAAGGCGCTTTACATGCACTGCTTGCCTGCGGATATTACAGGCGTGAGCTGTAAGGAAGGTGAAGTTGAAGCATCTGTGTTCGATCGCTACCGGGTGCCTCTCTACAAGGAAGCCAGTTTCAAACCCTACATCATCGCGGCCATGATGCTCACTTCCAAGTTTGCCGATCCTGCAGGGTCTTTAAGTGACCTCCTGTCGGCGGGAGTGAAGAGAATCCGGTAAGTCCTCGGTGAAGGCGGCCCCCTGTATTCTTGAGGCCGGGGGGCTGCAATCAGGCTCTGAAAACCCCGGAAATCTAAACATGTGGGCTTATCTCAGCCCTCCAGCTCTGTCAGCCTCAAGGGAATCGCCGATTCCGCTGGTTATTCTTTTATATAACCCCTGAAGTATCTTCATCAGTAACGCCCTGTCGGCAAGAGGCATATATCCCGCAGGGCCGTAATGTGCTGCATACAATATTTGATAATCAGTATGCTGCAAAATACGACCGCTTTCGTTTGGAGCGCATTGCCGAAGTCGGTGATCATTTCACTACCTGTGGAGACTACCGACTGGGATTTGCCCGGATACGCTGTCTTAATCCGAAATGCGGACACGATTACTTCCGGCCGTTCTCTTGCAAGGGTTTCTACCTCTGCCCCTCCTGCAGCCAGAAACGCACTCTGCTTTTCGCCGAGCATCTTACTGAGGAAGTTCTGCTCAACCTCCCGCACCGCCAATTCGTCTTCACATTCCCCAAAGCCCTCCGTTCTTTCTTTCGGCATGACAGGCACCTCTTTGCAGAAGTTGATCAGCTGATCTTCTCGATTTTGAAAGAGTTCTATTCTGAGGCAACTGGCCGTACTATTCTCACCGGAACGATTATAACCCATCAGACCTTTGGCGATACTCAGGGTCGTACCGCAGCGTAGCGAGGAACGATCCCGACAATGCTGCGTTGGAACCCTCATTTTCATGCCATTGTTCTTGAAGGGGGATTCGATGAAGAAGGTACTTTTTTCTATATTCCCTTCTCCTCTCTCCAGTCAATGGTTGAAATATTTCGTCACGGGGTTATCAAGCTGTTGGTCGAAAAAGAACTTCTCAACCAATCATTCGCCCGGAACCTGCTCTCCTGGCACCCCTCGGGGTTTAGCCAGGATGCAGGGCCGAGCAGCAACCGGAGGTTGCGACCAGGCATTGATAACAGTGTCCGGATATTAGACACCGAAGCACAGGACAGCCTCGCTCAATACATGGCCCGGCCACCACTCTCACTCAAGAAAATCCACTATGAGTCGTTCAAGAGGCAATTTCTCTTCCATACGAAATACAATGATTTTTTCAAGGAGAACCTTCATGTCTTCAAGGCCTCGGACTTTCTTGCAGAGCTCACGCAACATATTCCGCCTAAAAGGCTTCAGTTGATTCGACGGTTCGGTCTGTACTCCTCACGAACCAAGGGGCGGTGGGCCAGTCTATCATATGTCGCTGAAAGAGCACCTTCCGGATGGAAAGCGAATCATAATCACATTCTCGTCTCCGAGAATGACAGTAACGTCGATGTTGAAGGAGATATATGCAAGAAGGCATGGGCCAGGCTGCTGGCCAAGATCTATGAAATCGATCCATTCGTTTGCCCCATCTGCGGATATGAAATGAAGGTTATTGCCATTATTGAGGATCCTGTGGAGGTTAGACGCATCTTAAAGCACTTGATAAAGATCGGAAGAGCACCGCCGGGAGTCGAGAAGGGAACCAATCAAGTAGAATAACACTTCTCATGTTTCCTTCTTCGGGGGCGTGGGCCTATCAAACTTACAAATATTGTTAATAAGAACACGAAATCAACACCAACAGTACGAAATCAGGTATTAACCCTCCAAAGTCAGCTAACTTCACACTTTTCGGTATGATTTCTAAACCTTCAGGCACAAGATAGCACCGATTTTACAGTTCCTGGCACTTCTAGAAATATAACTCTTCCACTATGTTTTCTGTCAAGCGGCACTCTGCTCTCGATTGTTCTTCTCCAATGTCTTTTCGTATTGCCTCAGCTTTCGCTGATACAGCTCCTCCTTCAGCCAATGGTATTTTTCCCCGGTCAGCAACATTTGTCTCATTACACCGCAGAGTCGACGGATCATTGCAATACGAGCCCTTCCGCTACCACGTCGATCTTTAAGCTCTTCATATCGGCGTTCCCACGACGGTGTACCCTTGATGGTCTGATAGATCGATTGGGTGAGGATCGTTCGGCCCAACTTCCGTGACTCCCGAGTGATATGACCTGTTCTACTCTTGCCGCCGCTGTCATGACAACGTGGCACCAGACCGAGATAGGCATTCATCTTCCGCAGACTCTTGAATCTCTGCACATCCCCGATATCCGCCAGGAAAGCGGCGGCGCTCAAGGGAGTAATACCGGGGATGGTTACCAGAAGACGAATCTTATCGGCAATCGGCTCACTGGCAATCACTATCTGTATGCCCAACGATTCTTTTGCCTCGATGATTCCGCGAAGAAGATCGATCTGAATTTTGACAGTTGATAGGATTGCCATCGAAAGATGCCTTTCACTCAAGACCTCCGCTACCGATCTTTGCCCTATGAATAAACCTGAGCGTTCCGACAGAGTTATGACAATCCCATCATCCAGAAGCATCGCCTGTATCGCATTCTTGAGCATACGAATCTGACGATTCAGCAGATTGTACGTTGTAAACAACCGCCGTAAGGTCCGAATCGTCTCACACGGCTTGTATACCGTTGGAATGCCGAACTCCCCGGTCACCAGAAAGACCCAAAGCGCTTTAGCCATATTACGGGCATCCTGACGGTCGTTCTTGTTCCAGGAATCGGTGATGATGCGAAATCTCATCGGGTCTAAAACAAAACAGATTGCTCCTTTCTCCTCGATCCGATCAGCCCAATAGAAGCTCCCGCAGGAGGCTTCAAGTACCACAGCGTCATTCTCACATAGATCTTTCAAGTAATTCTTCAAGTCGAATGATCGAAGAAAACGCAGCTCCTGCCCATCGCGATCAAGAACTGAAACTGTAGAATAATTCTTGTGTCGATCGATACCATGAAATCGATAAATCATTCCTACCTCCTGTTGATCCGTATGACAAGAGAGCAGAGTACCGACACCGGTTGTGTATTCCATTCCACTATTCAGCATCACCTTCAGGTGTGCAATTTTGTTGGTACGGGTGCGGTCGGTGGCCGGCTAAACCTATCAACGTGGTCACATTGCAATCCAACGTGCTGCGCCACAGAAAAGTTACAAACCATCGACCTTACTGATCTCTTCGCTTCCGGATCGCTGTAGATCAATTCCAGTCTAATACTACCGAACGCCCCTGAGTGCACAAAAGATGTTTGATATGAAAACATAACAACCTATCACTTAAGAGCGTAAAGCAGGCCGCTATGGAACTGGGTTATGAAGACCCCTTTACTTTCTCCAGGAGATTCAAGGCAACAATGGGACTTTCTCCCCGGGAGTTTGAGAGGAAGTACCGGAACGGGGACGTCTTGTCGAGATAACAGTGAGAGAAGATATGTTATTCAGCCAGGGTTTTTGGCGGGGTAAAGAAATTGTGGTACTTCATACCCACCGCCGGATCACGGTTGCCGTCAACTCAGCGGGGAGCCTCTCCCGGTGTGGGCAATCCGGGCGATTTCCTGGATGGTATCCTGGTAGGAGAGTCCTCGATTCAGTCCGCAGGCCAACGGGAAATAGCTGTATCCCTCGTGGAGCCCCGGTATGAAGTTGGCCTCCAGTATGTAGAGGCTCCCGCGTCCGTCCATGCGAAGGTCTACCCGCCCGTAGTCTCGGTTTGAAAGCGCCATGAAAGCCCCTTCCGCCAACGAAAGCAACCGCTTTCTAAAGTGCCCAGGGGGTACTGGCTTAACCTTTTCGCGGTTCGCAACCTTGGTATCAAAACCCAGAATACGCTCGCCCGACGCAACGGCCTGGACGATCAGCTCCAGGGGGAAAAGGGTTGGATTGTTATCCTCACCGCCCAATCGCGCAACTGTGAACTCCCTCCCCTCCAGGTACGTTTCGACCAGAGCGGGTTGTCCCCAGGCGTCATCGATTGCACGGACCAATCTCTCGTAGTCATGGAAATCGCGAGCGACTGAATCAGGTCCTATGCCACGACTATCCCCCTCATACAGCGGCTTCACGAACAATGGTAACTCCAACGGCAGATCTCCGGCTCTCCGGTAGAGACCCGGGGTTGCCTGGAAAAAAGGCGCCGTGGGGACAGCGCTCTTGAGGAGCGCCCTTTTAGTCATCGCCTTGTCGATGACAAGCTCCAGGGCGGCCCTGGTCGAGCCCGTGTAGTTGATCCCAGCTTCCGCCATGGATTGTGAGATCCATGTCCTCTCTCTCCGGGAATCAGAAGTCGTTCCGCTCGGCAGATAGTTGATTCCGGAAAATACAAGATCCGGCGAATCATCGATAAGTTCTCGGAGGTCGGAACGCCGATTCAAGACCACGAGATGCGCCTCTCGCCAGTGGCTGGCGAGAATTGCTCGTATGTTCTCGGCAATCTCTACTGTTCCGAAGCCCTGACGACGCAGCTCTTCGACCTCCGAGGTGACCACGACAACACGTCCGTCTATGCGCATAACCCGATTTAATCCTTGATTGACAGGGGCTATATATCAATCTATAGTTGAGGCTAGGTGAACCGTATACATAAATTGACGATTCTGTCCATCGTCGCGACACTGATCGTATTGTCGTCAGCCTGTGACAGACTCAGGACCTCCCGCCAATCGCCCGAACCTACTATCGTTGCTTCAGACAGCTACGACGCCAGGGAATCCATTGAGCCGTTTTTCAAGTTCGGCAGCGGAAGGTTTCACGTTGCCGTGGTTCAAAGCGGTGAGTACGTGCCTTATACCAAGGCCTTTGTCGCTATCCTTGACGGTCTGGCCGAATACGGTTGGATGGAGCCCGTTTCGATCCCGGACGATGTCGAAATGGCGGATGTGATTCGCATACTGAACACCGGGAAGTACAGCGAGTACATAGAATTTCCGTCGACTCTCTATTTCAATTTCGACTGGGACGTTCAGCGTACTGCCCGTCCGGAGTTCCAGAAAATAATTAACTCCTCGCCCGGCGATA
>DAOVYP010000245.1 GCA_030635565.1 Spirochaeta sp.
CGGGGCGAACAAATGTCATTAAAAAATTTTATAACTATACTTAAAACAGGTTTCCAGAGACAGCGTGCAGCCGCTGCCATTGAACTTGCAATGCTTCAACCCGGCCGGGTACTTTTTGAAGTACGCGCACCCGGCAATCTTCAAAGCAATCTTCAAAAAGAACTATTGGTTTCTAAAGGTTTGATGTAATTTTTAGTCAACCAAAGAATTTTTGAAATACAGATCCTTTTTTCTTTTTTAAAGGTTTTTCATCGTTTTCCCGGGGATCTATATCTTTTCAGATATTCTACTTGAGTCTATATCGCGAACTAGGCGGATTCCGGTTAGTGCTTGTCTTCGCGTGAGGGGGCGTTCACATCATTGTGATTTGCGATTTTTTCTTTATTTCAAGCGGGAGACCACTTTCCCCCGTATATGTATATATGGGAACTCCATCACTCGGGAACGTGGCTGTTCCAACTACCGAGAGTCGTTACGTACCCCGAGGCAGAAATGAGCTTAATAAAATCTTCGATCATCACTTTTCGGACTTTTGCGAGCAGTATGACGAGAAATATGCTGCAAAGTACGGCATGTTCCGGCTTGAGCGAATCCAACAGACCGGAATAAAGTTTTCCTCATGTGGTGACTATCTGCATGGTATCGCCCGAATCCGCTGCACCAACCCGGAATGCGGCCACGACTATTTCCGTCCATTCTCCTGCAAAGGGTTCTATCTGTGCCCCTCCTGCAGCCGTAAACGGACGCTGCTCTTTGCTGAACATCTTAGCAATGAAGTGTTGTTGAACCTACCACACCGTCAGTTCGTCTTCACGATGCCCAAAGCGATCCGTCCGTTTTTTCGCCATGATCGAAGTCTGTTCGCGGATGTCTCGAAGCTTATCTACCAACTTCTGCGCGAGTTCGACAACAAAGCCGCCGGCCGGCCACTTCTGACCGGGATGGTCATTGCCCACCAGACATTCGGGGATATGCTCCGATGGAATCCACACCACCACGTAATTGCCCTCGAAGGCGGCTTCGATGATGAAGGAACCTTCTTCTATATTCCGTTCTCCGGACTCCAACCGATGATTGAGATTTTCCGGCGTCGCATCATCAAGCTCTTTGTCGAGAGAGATCTTTTCAATAGATCCTTCGCCCGAAATCTCCTCTCCTGGCGACATTCGGGATTTAGTATTGATAACAGTGTTCGAATCCTCGATGAGACATCACAGGAGAATCTTGCTGAATACATCGCTCGCCCCCCGATCTCACTCCTGAAGATACGCTACGAACCGTTCAAAGGCCGCGTGCTGTTCCACACAACCTACTCGGAGTATTTCAAAGAAAATCTCCATTTGTTTGAAGCCATCGACTTCCTCGCCGAACTCACCCAGCATATCCCGCCGAAGGGGGTACAGTTAATACGCCGGTACGGGCTATATGCCTACCGCACCAAAGGTCATTGGCCCGACATGCCCTGGATTGCTGAACGGGCACCTGAAGCTTGGAAGGCGACTCACCCGCTCGGGAACACTGGAGACGTTACCACTAAACCTCCCTCTTAAGGTCGAGGATCTTGTTGATATCGAAGCCTGTAAACGTGTATGGGCCCGACTCTTGGCCAAGGTCTATGAGGTGGATCCTTTCATCTGTTCACGATGTGGTTTGGAAATGACGGTTATCGCCATAATCGAGAATCCTGACGAGATCAAACGCATCCTGTGCACTAACCTTCCGATTTTCGATACAGATCGTCCCGAATTTCACTGAGATTCTCGATGAGAATACGCATGTTCTGCTTATAGACATCTTCCTTCAGAACGGCTCTCACCCACTCTTCTTCTTTCGTAAGTGACTCGAAAGTGAGTTCTGTCTGATACTTGGTGATAGGCCCCGAAATGGCTTGCCAGTATTCCACACTCTTCACCTGGGGAAATTTATCAGTGTAGAGTTTCTCAAGCGCCTCCATCGCAGTGTTAACCTTCTCCATATCACCGCTAACAGTCGCCGTACGAACCAGTCTGATCATCATGCACTCCTTCGTGTTTTGTTTAATAGTAGTATGTGGCTAATACATATCAATAGATAGAACACAAGTTCACGTATTTTGATTTAAAGGGTTACCGAGTGTCGCTATTTTCGTCACAAATCAGCCCCCACCGAAGGTGTTAGAAATCTTCTCCCAGGAATCAAACCCACGTCTTTAGCTTGGAAGGCTAAGGCCCTCATCTGAATCAGTGTTATGATGCGAATCGAAGGAAGTAAAAATGAAAATTAAAAAGATAGTTTTCGTGACAATACTAATGGCGGCAGCGCTTGCAGCATTCGGGTTTGATACGTCTGGTACATATCGGAGGCCCATTTACAAAAACCGTGACAATTAGCTCCACGGGCTAAGGTTATTCTGCGTCCGGTTCGCCTGCCCCGTATTCGATGAAGTCTTGAATCTCGCTGATGCCTTCCGGAGGTATGTTGGCGACAAGAGTACTGGCTTTGATGGTGAGAGTGCGACATGTCCTGAGAGCGTCTACGCACTCATCACTAAGCCAGACAGTCGCGATCTCCATTACCTTACCACCGTAGATGTTTTTTCGCATGGGATCGTTGTCGAAGACCTTATACTTAGATCCGTCAATCTCAACGAGGAAGTGGTCATAGTACTTCCAGGATGAACCACCCTCATAGACGACGGATAGCAGGTACGCGTCCTCTTTGCCACCCCCGGTTAACTTCATGATCTCAAGGGTGTCGATTGCGGTCTGCCAAGTTTGGTAATTTACCATTTCGTGTTCCCTATAGAACACCATCTCAAAGGATGTAATTTCGGTATCCCGGTCGTACATCTCACTAACGTGGTACATGGTGCCTGTGGTGGAACAGCCTGTGAGGGTTAGAAGAAAGGCAAGCGAGTAGAGAATAAGTGTTTTTCTACTCATTGTTGGATTATACCACCGAACATTTCCTCGTGGAAGAAAAATGAGCCCCGAAGCAGTCAGAGTTAGAATGGCTGTATGGAAGACGAGTTCCTTAGAGATCCGGTGACCCTGACCATGCTGACGAAGGTTCATGACGAGACGGGACATCCGGTACTATCGGCGGTTGTGACCCCGATGACCTATGTTCGTTACACAGGTAACTGGAAAGGCACATTCATGACCTGGATTCTGAATTCCGATAATGCAAAATGTTTCAGGTTGGTGAAAAAAACGGTTCCCGGGCTCGATAATTTTTGGCTCTCCGGCATGTGGGTCATGCCGCCTGGAGGCCTGCCAACGGCCGTGAAAACTTCGCGGGACATCATCCAGATGATCTGCAGGAAATCCGGGAAATCCTTTAGGGCAACCCCTGCTCTTCTGGCTCCGCCGTAGACCGACTTGCATCATCAGAAATCAGTCGATTGTAACAATCGCCTCCCGGATAATCTCGGCGGCACTCGTCACGCCTGCCAGATCCCGATCGACAAGACCATCGGATCCGTCAGGGCTGCCATAACCGAGTAGCTCCAAGGCCACAGACCCCTGAAATTCACTGATCACTGCAGCGGCATAAACCAGGGAAGGCTGACCACTTCCCATTGGACCACCGCTGAAACCGGCATCACCGGGGCGGGCATCCTCGGGATAGGCCTCGTTGAAGTCGGTGGAATGGTTCACCTCCAGCCAGATCCACAGGTTGTCCCGATCCGACAGTGAATCACTCTGGACGCTGTACCCCGATTTCGGTGTTACAGAACCCATTGTATCGATACCGGAATCCAACCGGCCGCTCCGCTCGGTCCAGACCGGCAGGGACTCGGGACGCCGGATTCCTCCTTCGGGAACCTTCTCCCTCGGCGCAGACCGCCAGGAATCATCGGCGGTCCGTCGTGTGATATACAGAGTTTCGATGAATTCACCGTCGGAGGTTTCCGCCCAAACAGCCATCTGCGGAGTATTGCGAACCGTCACCAGGGGCATCAATTTGAACTTATGCCGATAATGCGTCCCCGGTTCGACATCCACTCTCAATGTTTCACCACCCCCGCTTCCTATGGGAATATCCGGTGTTCCGCAAGCGACGGCTCCAACTACAGCCAGAACGGCAACGGACAGGAATCCGATCGCCTTGGCCTCCTTATGAGACTTCATACCTCATCTCCTATGTTACCATTCGGTTACATAAGTATGTTACCCCATGGTCACATAGAATTCAAGATGTGATCAGGATTCTTTACCGATCAGGCCGTCCAGCATATCCGCCATCGCACGGGCCACACGCTTCCACCCCTCCTCGCTCCGGATATCGATGCCGTTGTAATCCTTGATAAAGCGGCTCCGGAGCAGAAGATAGTATATCGACGAGGAGATGACGGCGAATGCAGCCTCTACGTCGAGGTCGGAAGCGTTTCCGACAAGGCTCGCCAGACGTTCATTCAGCTCAAGCCCGGCGGATTCCCGTGTCCTCGCGAACGCTCGAGTTACCTCATTCTCATGCAGCATTTCCCAGGCCATCAGATTCATCGACAGATCATCAGACTCCAGACGCTCCCTCAG
>DAOVYP010000440.1 GCA_030635565.1 Spirochaeta sp.
AATAATGAATATGACCAAAATTCCGGTTATTCCGGGTGTCTGGTGGGTTGAAATACCGGAAGCGGGTCTACGTATCCTCTGCGGAGCCCCAATGGACAGCATCAAGCATCTCATGCGGCTCGGTCTTGTAAAAAAAGTTGAGCGGAGCGGCGTGGTTTTTGAGATAGGTCCGAATGCCATCCTTCTGTCGGATGTTACAATACAAAAAGGCCGTTTCTGGAATCTCGCGGAATTCCCGGTACTGCATATGCTCTATCGTCAGGGTATGGCGATTCCCGGACATCCGGGAAACAACGGATCAAAACCGATACTGACAGGACTCAATGAACGAACAGAAGCTGTTCTCAGCTACATCTACAGGGGCACCTACGGCCTTGTTACAAAAGATGAAATGCTTGAAGCAGGGATTCCGGAAAATGATCTCGACGAACTCTGGCGACTTAAACTGAAATTCGCAGCCGGGGAAATCAAATCCCCCCATGAACTTGTGGACGTCAAGCCGGTTTCCGATGGAAAAGTATCACTTCCCGGAACCGTTACCCTGGTACGGGAAGGGATAAATCTTTACACGTTCGAATACAAGGGTCAGTCCCTGAAGGTGGACATGAATCTCCCTGAAAGAAAGGACTGGTCGGCGACCTATATCCTCAATCAAATTGATGTTGATGACGGGTATTTTTCTGTAATTCATATCGGAGAAGGAAACGGGTGGGATCCGGAAAAACCCTGCATGGGCAGCATTATCACGTATCGTGGACGAAAATACCTGATTGATGCCGGACCGGGCATCGACTATTCCCTTTATGCCCTGGGTATCGATATTGCGGAAATTCAGGGCCTGTTCATCACTCATGCGCATGACGATCACTTTGCCGGCCTGACCAGTCTGCTCCGGGGCGACAGGAAGGTGAATGTCTATGCAACGAGACCTGTTATGACGACGGTCTGTTTGAAGTGCTCTGCACTGCTGGAACGGGAATCGGGCTTCCTGAACGAGCTGGTTGACATCCATTATCTGGATGAAGACCTCTGGAACGACATCGACGGCCTGGAAGTCCGACCGACCATGTCTCCCCATCCACTGGAAACAACCATTATGTTCTTCCGGGCCTTATGGGAGGGTGGATACAAATCATACGCCCACCTCGCCGATATCATTTCCCGCGAAGTTCTGGAAAGTTTCATTTCCCCGGACGGAGTTTCGGTTGATTTCAAGGACCGGGTATTTGCCGAATACAGTCGGCTGGCGGATGTAAAAAAAATCGACGCCGGACGAGGACTGATTCATGGATTCGCTGAGGATTTCGTCGATGATCCATCACCACGGCTGATTTTGAGTCATACAGAGGGGGATTTGAGTCCCGCAGAGAAGGAAATCGGAGCCAGTGTTTCTTTCGGACAGGTTGATATACTGATTCCCGATCGGGGAGACCGGCTCCGGGATATATCGGCGATCCTGCTGGATCAGACCATCCCGGGATTATCCAGGGATGATTACAATCTTCTGCTCAACGGGAAGATGCAGCGAATAGCTCCCGGGACTCCCATCATTAAAAAGGGCCGTATTCCCGAATCCCTGATACTTATCATTACCGGTACAGTGGATGCTCTCGATAACGGAGATATTCCCACCCTCCGTTATGCCGCGGGAAGTCTCATCGGTGAAGAAGAATTTCTGACTCATAACCCCTCCGTATGCACATACCGTTCCCGGAACCATGTCAAAGCCCTGCGTATTCCCGCCGACCTCTTCGTCCATGCCCTCAGTAAGTCAAAGAAGATAGATGGACGCCTGAAGATTCTGAAAGGCCGCCGATACCTGTCCTCCGGTCTGTTCCCGGGGCATGTTGTCTCATGTCCGAGACTTGACGAAATTGCCGCAGAGATGAAGGAAAGGTCCTGGAGAAAAGGTAAGAGAATCAATCCGGTTAAGGATGAACTCTACATAATTAAGAAGGGATCGGTCGTCGAAACAGGCATAAACGGTGATCGCATTCTAAAAGAGGGAGGATGGCTGAATCTCCAATCTGTCATTCCTTTCGTTGTAAAACAGGAAGAGGTTTCATGGTTGGTCCGCTCCGCCTCAACAGTCGCCGTGCTTCCGGGACAACTGGTAAGGGAAGTTCCGGTCCTCGCATGGACCCTGGCCGAGTCCCGGCCATAGCTTGACGATTGATATCGATCATGTCAGATTGATTTCCTGATACCGGGCGGGGAAGTGAGGAAAAAAGCCTCCACGGTGCCGCCGCTGTAAACGATGAGGCTCGGACAGTCTCCCTGAAGACTGTTCCGCTGCCGTAGAATCGTGAGTCAGAATATCCTCCCGGTTTCAAATCCAGTACTTGGAGTGCACGAGCATGCACCGGGGAGTATTCATGGTTTCATCTGCAAAATCGCTTTCGATTCGTTCCATTGTATTTTTTCTGCTGATCTCCATTACCGTCTTTTCCCTTCCGGCCGGAGGAAATGCCGAATCAGACCGTATATTCGGCGAAATTCGAATTATGGATTATTATGGGCGTGAAATCGTCCTTGATGAAGCGGCCGAAACCATCATTTCCCTTTCACCGGGAATCACCGAAACGGTATTTGCCCTGGGCTACGGCCACCGTCTGGTCGGCAGAACTTCATACTGCGATTATCCGGCAGAGGCTGTATCGGTACCCTCGCTCGGAAGTCTCACAGAACCGGATATCGAAGCAATCGTGGCTCTTTCTCCCGATGTTGTAATCGCATC
>DAOVYP010000094.1 GCA_030635565.1 Spirochaeta sp.
ATCCGGTGGCTTCCGGGCGGATCAGGCTGCCGCCCCAATTGAGGCCCTTACCCGTAAGAACACCTTCAAAAGCGTTCTTGAGCTTCTTGTATCGGCCGAACAGATAACCGATTTCACGACCGCCGACACCGATATCACCTGCGGGCACATCAGTATTGGGACCGATATGGCGATGGAGTTCGTCCATGAACGCCTGGCAGAAGCGCATGACTTCCCCATCACTCTTGCCCTTGGGACCAAAATCGCTTCCGCCTTTACCGCCTCCCAGAGGAAGTCCGGTAAGGCTGTTTTTGAATATCTGTTCAAATCCTAGGAATTTCAGGATTCCCAGTGTAACCGAGGAATGGAAACGCAGGCCTCCCTTGTAGGGTCCCAGGGCACTGTTGTACTCCACACGGTATCCACAGTTCACTTGTATATCACCCTGATCGTCTGCCCAGGGTACCCGGAAGATGATGGTCCGTTCCGGTTCAACCAGACGTTCAAGTATCCGATGCTTCCGATACCGAGGCTCACGTTCCATGAGGGGTCCAAGAGATTCGAGGACTTCAAGAGCAGCCTGCAGAAATTCATGTTCCCAGGGATACTTCCCGGCCAGTTTGTCATACACTTCTTTCACGTATCCGCGCATCTCATTAACCTCCACGATGCTGGTATTTCCGATTGTTCCAAACTAGACTAATGGATATCCACCGTCAATGTTTTTCATCATTAATTTGTATTTATATTGATATTTTCATCACTTAACAACCCATGTTAAGCCGTTTTTACCATCCATTATAATATCTACAGGTTTATCAAAACGTGACAATCTCACTTTACCACTCCCATCGCTCTTTCGTCGCAGAAACTCCCAGTCCACAAAGACACCTGGAGTGTATAAGGGGATATGGGCATAACCCACACCCAGGGCCACGAGGTTGTGAAAAAAATGTGATCCCTGAGATGGTTCCGGATCACCGGGGCCGCGGGCAATTTCCACGATAAGTTTGGCCTGCCTCACCTGAGCCCAGGTTACAGGGATACCGAGAAAACGGTCCCGACTGCCCCATCGTCCGGGGCCGATGAGTACGGTATAACGTTTTTCTTTCGCCAGCTCATCCATCAGAGCTGCAACTTCGTCCCGCAGTGATTCGGTATCTCCGGGATCATACAGTTCTGGATCCACCCAGACGACATCTTGAATCCCTTCAATCACACCATGCCCCAGAGATTTCTCGGACCGGAGCAGCAGCCCATCATCCGAAGGCCGTTCAGGGATGATTGCCATGGGTCCGACCTGAGATATCAGGGGCCTCACCTGCAGAAGAGAGAAAACGGCATCTTGCGGCAAGGCGCCTTTCCAGTCGAGGGCGAATTCCATCTCCACCGGAATGCCCATGGCGCTCCTGGATATACGAAGCAGCTGGTCAAGCAGAGACGCCAGAGGCAGCCACTCGTAACTGAGAATGTCCCTGAAATCCACAACCCGCGGGCCCGGCGAATCGATCCCGTCTACCAGACGGTGGCCCACCGAATCCCAGGTGGACGCCATATGCAGCAGGACATCGAGGTTCTCTGCATCCCTGATAGTCAGTCGGTCCAGGGTGCTGCTTTCTCCTGAAATCAGATCGAATCGGCTTGAGTCTGTTTTCAAGGCCCAGAAATGGGTCTGTCCTTCCCTCCAGCGATCTTCCTCGGTTCCCCATGGAACCGTCGGGTAAAAGGGACTGAAGAGAAACCCCCGGTCTCCTTCCACCACCGAATAGCCCAAACCGACGGCGATTTTCGCGGCACCGTCCTCCCGATCCATGGGCCCGACCGGGTAGTAATTGAGAGACTGAGCGGTACCCGAGAGTCTCGGAAACCAATGATTTCCATGACGGGTTCCGGCAACATGCTGGATGACTACCGCCATTTTCTCTTCTTCCCTTCCGACTCCCAGTGCATCGCGGTATGCGGTGGCTTCCCTCGAGTATGTACTGGCCCAGACCAGTCTGACAGCGTCGGAGAGGAGTCTCAGCCGTTCATCCCCATCGGGAATTTCAGGAAGCATGTAGGTGTCGTAAACTCCGGCAAAAGGAATCGACTGGGAATCCTCCAGAAGCGCCGAAGAGCGAATTGCCAACGGACCCGGCTCTGAATCCAGGAAAGCTTTCAGGACATTTAAGAGGCTCTCAGGCAACGCTGTGTCCAGGAATGCCCTGCGCAGAACCGCATCATCCACCGGATGGTCTGGAGGCAGCCGGGTTTCATCGAGGAAACGGTCGAACTCGCCGGTCGCGATGATGAGAGTTCGGGGTATTTCCACCGACATGGGCGAAAACTTATCTTCCCACGGAGATGTATTGAGCAGGGCATTGAAAAAGGCCAATCCCCGGCCTTTCCCTCCCAGGGACCCGCTGCCGTAACGGGCCATGGAGCCCGGAGCCCCCGGATCGTCGAATCGAAAATCCACCAGGCGGCCCCGATGGCGCTTTTCCCTTACCTCACGAAAGGAACGGACCAGAAATTCCCTGTGGAATTCGGGAGTCGGGAAATCTTCAAGACGTACAGGCCTGATTCGCCGGGCCACCTGATACTCACCATGGGCCGTCATCCAACGGGAATAGTCATTCCGTTCCGCATGGAAGAGAACGGATTCAACCGGCAGGGTTCCGATGGCCAGCTCGAATTCCCTTAATGTCCGCACTCGTTTGAGTTCATGCCCGTTGGGACTGCAGAAAACAAAATCCCCGAAACCCAATTCCTCCAGGATGAAGCGGCGGATACCGCGGTGGAGGTCGCCGGAGAGTTTACCCTGGAATCTTGCACCCCGATTTCTGGCCTCAGCGGCCATTGATTCGTCGGAGGACTGAAAGAGAACCGGAACACTCACGTTACTCTCTCTGAAACGTTTGATCAAAGAAAAACCCGCCCGCTCATCAATCCGGCCGTCACGATGAAATGCGATATCGGAAACAACACCGATGAGGGCTTGCCGATATTGTTCACCCAGGATAACCGCCTCTTCCCAGTTCCGGGCCAGCAGCACCTTGGGACGGGTCCTCATGCGCCAGTACTTGTCGCTGTCGTTCATCTCCTCGGCGATGAGCCGCTGAGTCTGGGTCATCATCTCACCGTACAGGAGAGGCAGATAAGACGAGTAAAAGGAAATTGAATCTTCCACAACAAGAAGTACTCCGACCCGGCCGTCCCTGGTATCAACCGGGGCGTTCCGGAGGTCTTCCACATACTTGATCATTGCCAGAAACAAACGAGAGTCACCGGTCCAGAGGAATCGGGCATCTATATCAGGATTGTCATCGAAAGGTTTGTCTTCCAATGCTGCAAGGTCGCTCCTGGAGGAAAGCAGCATCAGTACCGCCAGATCCTTTTGCATTAGTTTGGCCTTGTTTGCCAGCTCTACCGGGGAGAGTTCGCCCACCCTCACTCCGATTATCATCAGATCGAACGGCTGCTTCTCCAGCAGCGCCAGGGCTTCGTCTCCGTCTGACACCGTCACCAGGCGGGGAACGGTGGTTAAGTTGAGCTGATGGTATTCACCGACAATCTGATCGGACAGTTTTGCATCATGTTCCAGAATCCAGGCATCGTAATGAGGCAGTACCAGCATCACCCGGCGTATGCGCCAGCGCATGAGTTCATGAAAGGCATCATCACCGTATTTGAGTTTGTCGAAAGCGGCTCTGAGCGTGTTGATATCCATGGCTGATATCATAATACCGATTAACTGTCAGGCCGCACACTGATTTTCACAGGAAATTAATGGAATGGAAATTTTGTCTACCAGGACACGTTCCTGAAAACCGTAGGCGGGAACACATACGCCATTTCCTCCGCAGGACTGAATTATACCCCAGAAACGATTGGAGGAGGCCTCTCATCTCCAGTACAACCATCTTTGTACCTATTGGAATTATGAACGCGGGCGCCTGGGACAGCGGACTGGGTGAATACTACGACTCGAGGATCGGCCTTGAGCAGAGTTTTTGCTTTAGAATGGGATGGTTCTTTTGGCGACCTCTGGCGATGGCGCGGTGCACCCGATTGAATCAGATCGACATATACATATCCCAGGTAATCATCCCGGGCTTCGGTGGTGTGGGAATGATGACCTACTGGAATAACCCCACACCTATAGTGGGATGGAGAATCTCCGGGGCCTCACTTTAACGGGTCTCCAGAGCTCGGTGGCGGATGCGTCGGGTGACGGCAGCCTGTCCGGAACGGTCGATGTTGCCATCGATTCCGGAGTTGATTTATTCATTGCTGCAGTGGGATACGACGGCATTCTCATTGAAGGGACAGTCCCATCATCCGGTACCTATACGGTGAGTGTAAACGGTGCCACCGGGAATGTCGATTACACGGTTCTCAATCCGGGAAGCCTCTATTTCACCGATCTGATTCCCTGAACCTCAGTCGAGCCCCATCAAGGCCCGGAACAGCCGGTCCGCCCAACGCCGGGGCAGGAGTGAGGGGAGCCTGCGGACATACCAGGGCTCCCTGGACAGGGTAACCAGAACCGGAGGCCGGCGGCGGCCCATCAGCCGGATCACCCGTCGGCCGAACTCATCGCAGTCATGGGCATTTTTCAGGCCCCGGGCACTGAGTTCCATCTTGCGCCGGTGGGCGCCGTTGTAATGCGGGTCCGTCTCCGGAGGACCGGTTTCGCCCTTGCCCCAGATATCCGAGCGTACGGCACCGGGACGGACAATTATCACATCGATACCCCTGCCGGCAAGTTCCCGTCTCCAGGCGTGTGAGAAGGCCTCAAGGGCCGCCTTGGATGCCGTATAGGTACCTGACAGCGGCGGACCCAGAACGGTCACCATGGAGCTGATATTGACGATGAGGGAACGGTCCCGGTGCGGCACCCCGGCCGGTTTCTCCAGTAAGGGAAGGAACGCTCTGGTGAGCCGCACCGGCCCGAAAACGTTCACCTCGAACTGGTTTCGCAGGGAGGCGCCGTCCACTTCGCTCAGGGCGCCCGGGACGGATATGCCGGCATTGTTCACCAGGGAATAAAGGCCGCCGGGGCCGAGTTCCCGGAGAAGCCCGGCGGCAATACGCCGGATAGCGGCTTCATCGGTGACGTCCAGGATAATGGAACGAAATTGATCACCCAGCTCGGCGGCCAGATAACGGCCGTCGGATTCCCGGCGTACAGTGCCGTAGACCCGAAAACCGGATTCTACAGCGGCTATGGCAAGAGCCCGCCCGATACCGGAGGAGACGCCGGTAATGAAAATAATATTGGAATTTTTCACTGGAGTCGCCAGAGGTCACCTGCCGGATAAATGAACTTTAAAGATCTTTGAGACGGATGGGCTTTGGTTCGCTGCTCTCGCCGTGACGTTCCGCGAACTGTTTAAGCAGTTCCTTTTCCCTCCCCGACAGACGGGTGGGGATTTCCACTTTGAGCTTGACGTATAAATCACCCCGGCGTCCACCGGCATTGAGTACGGGGACACCTTCCCCCCGGATTCGGAGCATTTTCGAATCCTGGGTACCGGAAGGAACCTTGAGCTTGATGCGCTTGGCATCCAGGGTGTTCACCCAGATATCCGCACCGAGGGCGGCCTGGGTCATGGAGATGGGCAGGACACAGTACAGATCGTATTCATGGCGCTCGAAGTTCTGGTCGGGACGGACATGAATGTACACATACAGGTCTCCCGGAGGGGCTCCCTTGGGTCCCTGATTACCCTGTCCCTCCAGTCGGATGCGCCGGTCGGGATCCATCCCCGGAGGTATGGTCACCTTGATTTTCTGATGAAATCGGACGGTACCGCTCCCCCTGCAGCCGGTACAGGGATTGTCGATGACCGTACCTTCGCCACCACAGGACGTACATGCCGTGGCGATGGAAAAAAATCCGGAATTCCGCCGGACCTGCCCGGTACCGCCGCATTGGGAACAGGTTCGCACACCTTCGCCGCCGGAACCGTGACAGTCGTTACAGGACTTCAGGCGATCGTATTCGATTTCGACTTCCCTGCCGAAGACAGCCTGGGTGAAATCGATGCGAATATCATGCCGGAGATCGCTACCCCGGGGTCGCCCGCCGGAACGCCGGCCTCCGCGCCCGCCGCCGCCGAAGAAGGAATCGAAAATTCCCGAGAAGTCTCCGAATATATCCTCGAACCCGCTGAAGGCATTGGCGTTGAAAGTGGGGCCGCCCATATTGTCAACACCGGCGAATCCGAACTGATCGTAAGCCTGACGCTTCTGATCGTCCGAGAGCACTTCGTAGGCTTCGGTTGCCTCTTTGAACTTGGCCTCGGCGTCGGCATTACCCTGATTGCGGTCAGGGTGATACCTCACCGCGAGTTTACGGTAGGCTTTTTTAACATCGTCGGCCCCGACGCCTTTTTCGACGCCAAGAACCTCATAATAATCCCTTTTCGACACGCCTCTTTACTTATCCTCGTCGACGACTTCGTAATCGGCGTCCTCGACATCATCCGTCTGGGGACCGCTGGAGGCGCCTTCGTCCGGCGCGGCGCCCGAGTCGGCCCCGGCTTCCTCCGCCTGGTCCTTGTACATTTCCTCGGCGAGCTTCTGGGATGCCTGGGACAGGGCTTCAGTCTTCTGCTTGACAGCTTCGACATCCTCCCCTTCCAGAGCGCTCTTCAAGTCGGCGACTGCCGACTCGATGGCGGCCTTTTCTTCGGGACTCACCTTATCTCCGAAATCCTTGAGAGCTTTCTCGGACTGATAGACAAGTGAGTCGGCATTATTCCTCACTTCCGCCATCTCACGGGCACTCTTGTCGGCGTCGGCGTTTTCTTCGGCTTCCCGCACCATACGATCGATTTCTTCCTCGGAAAGACCACTTGAGGATTCAATTCTGATCTTCTGTTCCTTGCCGGTACCCATATCCTTGGCGGACACGTGGACGATTCCGTTGGCGTCGATATCGAAAGTCACTTCGATTTGAGGTACACCTCGAGGTGCCGGGGGAATGCCGGTAAGCTCAAATCGACCCAGAGTACGGTTATGGGTCACCATTTCCCGCTCACCCTGAAGCACATGAATGGAAACCGCGGGCTGATTGTCCGCCGCGGTGGAGAACACCTGGCTTTTCTTTGTGGGAATGGTGGTATTTTTCTCGATGAGCTTGGTGAAGACACTGCCCAGGGTTTCTATGCCCAGGGACAGGGGTGTCACGTCAAGCAGCAGAACGTCGTTGACGTCTCCTCCGAGAACTCCGCCCTGGATGGCGGCACCCATGGCTACGACTTCATCGGGATTCACGCCGCGGTGGGGTTCCTTCTTAAAGAGTTGCTTAACTGCTTCCTGAACGGCGGGGATACGCGTGGATCCGCCGACAAGAATGACTTCGTCGATATCAGCAGCTGTGTAACCGGCATCCTTGAGGGCTGTTAAACAGGGTTGTTTGGTCCTCTCGACAAGGTCTGCCGTCATCTGATCAAACTTGGAACGACTCAGGTTGTACTGCAGATGCTTGGGTCCAGAGGCATCGGCGGTGATGAACGGCAGGTTGATGTCCGAAGATTGGGTGCCCGAAAGCTCTTTCTTGGCTTTTTCGGCGCCCTCTTTGAGCCGCTGAAGGGCCATGCGGTCCTTGGAAAGGTCTATGCCCTGGTCTTTTTTGAATTCCTCCACGAGCCAGTC
>DAOVYP010000350.1 GCA_030635565.1 Spirochaeta sp.
AAGAACCACGGTACGACGGCCGCAGGAAAGGGTGCGGAACTACGGGTTCTCATACTCCATCTCGATTACAGCGACATCCTCGAGATATACGGGATTACCTCCATCGGCATAGCCGACAGGCTGACGTCCCAGCTGCCGGATTTCCGAATAGCTGCCTTCGGACTGGAGGGAAAGACGGTCGGCCCCTATCAGAACCGAGCCCGCGGGTACGGATCTCTGACCTCTTTTTACGGCGGCAAATGCCTCCAGGGCGGTGATGTCCATGGCATCGAGTTTTCCGGGGTCCAGTTCCACACGAAGCGCCCTTTCCTCAACGCCCCGGGCATAAACAGCCGAAACATCCGTCAGGCGGCTGAACCGTGGAATGAGCTCTTCATTGAGTAAACGGGCAAATTCGCCTTCATCCAGGGTGGTTTCCACCAGGCAGGTGTAAACAGGGAGACTCGAGGTACCCAGCTCGAAGAGCCGTGGGCTTCCGGCCAGACCTGCGGGAAGTTCGGAACCCGAGTTGTTGATCTTGTCCCGGATGTCGTTTTTCTTGGCCTCGATGTCGGCGTCCCAGTCCAGGGTTACGAATATCATGGAGAATCCGTCCTGGGACTCGGAGGAAATCCTGCGAACACCGCTGATGAGGCTGAATTCCTCCTCAAGGGGGTCGGTGACGTCCCGTTCCACCACTTCCGGGGAAGCGCCCGGATAGACGGTGAGAATCAGAACTTCAGGCAGTTCAATGTTCGCCATGAGATCCCGGGGCATACCCCGGAAAGACAGCAGGCCGAAAAGAGCCAGGGAAATGAGCAGCATGCCGATAACTGCGGGATGCCGAATGGCATAGTCGGCGATTTTCATTCGTCGGATCCGCCCAGGATACGAAGCTCGGCGCCTTCCCGAAGGAAATGCTGACCTTCAACGACAAAGCGGCCGCCCTCCCAATCGCCGGGAACCACAACAAAACCGGAAGACAGGAAGGGTGCATCCAGTTCGAGGCGCCTGGCCAGTCCTTCGGAATCAACCGACCAGATCCACTTCCCTCCACCGAGAGCCGATTCCGGCAGGGTTAAAACCTCATCCCGGACATTCAGTATGAACTCAACATGGAGAAGCATTCCCGGACGCAGGAACAACCGGGTACTTTCGTCAGGGAGTATTCTGCAGGTGACGGTGAATGTACGTGTTGCCGGGTCAATCCAGGGGGCCAGCAAACGGATTTGTGCAACCAGAGGCATTTCCGGAAAGCTGTCTGCTATGGCTCTGATGCCGGGTACTCCGGCACTGAATGCCGGGTAGTAAGCTTCCGGGAGCCGTAATTCCACTTCCAGATTGTCCAGCGATCCGACGGTATAGAGGGGTGTTCCGGCCTCCGGGGCCACAAGGGAACCGACATTGACATGCCGTGTCAGTACCACACCCTCCGTCGGTGAGTGAACCAGGGTCCAGTCGTAGCGCAGCCTCGCGGCGGCGGACTGGGCTTCGGCGGCGATATGGGCGGCCCGGGCGTCTTCCCAATTCTGCCGGGTTGAATTACCCGCAGTGAATAATCGGTCGATACGTTCCCATGTGGAGGAGGCACTGACATAGGCCGCATCCGCCCGCATCAGATCGAGTTCGTAAGCCTCCCGATCGATTTCCGCCAACAGGCTGCCCTCTACTACCGCATCCCCCGCTTCGGCGAACAAGGCGGTTATAGAACCGGCAACCCTGGGCAGAAGAGTCACCTGATTGGCCGACTTCAGATTTCCATAGGCCGTAATCGTTTCTTCGAGTCTTCTGACCACGGGTTTTTCCACCCGGACCGGAGTCGGCGGCGGAGGGGTGACTCTTCGGGTTCCCGAGGCCGTCAGGAACCGCGCCAGGATGACGACGGCAATAATGAGAAGGATGACAGAGGCCTGAAATATACGGCGTTTACCGGTACGCATGACGATTTCTCCTGACCAGCCGTTGTGACTGCCGAAGGCCTTCGTCGGACAGAATTCCGGTAAACATCACCGTTTCCACGAATTCCGGAAGGGATTTAACTTCCCCTTCCATCAGTGTCGAACCCCGTTCACCCCATGCGGTTATAAGGGTCATCATCACTTCCGACAGTGATCGGATCGGCAGATCTTTCCTGAGCAGACCATTTCCGACCCCTTCTCCGAAAAAACGGGCAAGGGCTTCAACATAGAGAGATTTCAGTTCGGGAAAGAACAGTTCCTGATCCTCGCCTGATGAAATCAAGCCATCGGGGCCATAGAACAGCTCCACGGCTTCACTGCCGATATTGAGGATGTCCCCTCCCCGTTCCACATAGTCCCGATCTGTATCGTCAACAATGAGGAACAGCCGCGCGGCGAATCCCCGCATCTGACGTTCGATACAGCTCTTCCAGATTTCCCTTTTTCCGCCGGGAAAATGGTTGTACAGCGTCTTGCGGCTCAGTCCCATGTGATCCGCCAGAATCTTCATCCGCAAACCAAGGTAGGAAAACTGCCTGAAAAGCCGATCGGCCGCGTCGAGTATACGTTCCCGGGTCTTCCGGTTTCGATCCAATGTAGTCACATTTTACACATTAATGTATTAAATGTATATTTTCAAGTAACAAAAATCCAAGCGATCTGCTGAAGCCACGGACTCAGTGAAAAGACCACGGAGGCAGAATCTGATTATTTCCGCCTTAATGGAGGCGGGAATCCCCGGATGGGTTTGCTTCAGTCAATAGTTGATTTGATTAGTGAGTGTTCCCGACCTTGTCACAAAATCCGCTGATAACATTCAAGTGCCGATGGAAAAATCTGAAATCGGTCGGAGACCGAAATTAACGGGGTTTCACGAGAAGTGTGACATGGTTGAGGACACTCTACACTGATTAAGATTATTACGCGGTAAGTTTCTGCATCTGTGCCAGGGTTCCACCGATATGGACTGATGAAAAGCCCATGGATTTCATGATTCGCGCAGCCTGTCTGGCTCTGGAACCTGAAGCACAGTAAATAATTTTGGGTGAGACCTTGTCACCGAGTCGATTGGCGCTTTTCGATATTTTTTCTACGGGAACGTTCATCGCACCGGTAAAATGACCGGATTGGTACTCTGCAACCGTTCTCACATCGACTATCGTGGCTCGGTGTAGAATTTTCTTGATCTTATCCGCATTTTTCCCCGAAAATATCATCTTCGAGTATCCATAGATGACGAGCCCGACCAGGACTATGGCGCCGATAACTGCACTCTGATCCATGAAAACCTCCGACGAAACTATATAGAATTACTCATACATTGCCTAGGAGGCTGTCGGACTTGGGGCTTTCGCCTCGCGGCATCCTGCGTCGGTTCGACAATATCCAAGCTTGCTTGGACATTGCCCTCACTCTCCTTGGACGTCGAGAAGATTTTCGATGATTTTTTTCCGATGCAAGGCGGTAAAAGCGGAGTTTAGCTGGGCCAGGATGCAGGGCCGCGCAGCAAGCACAGCTTGCGACCAGGCTAAATGAGCATTTTA
>DAOVYP010000205.1 GCA_030635565.1 Spirochaeta sp.
GGGATGAATTCTCCTTTTCCTCGCGAATCTTTGAAGCATGAACTTCGTCGTGACACCAGAGGATGACATCATTATCCTTGTAAGCCAGGATCCGGGCGATGGCGGTTCCAAAGGCCCCGGCACCCAGAACCGAGACTTTTTCGCTCAAGAGCCGTCCCTCCAGCTCACCGACCAGTAAATCTCTTTCTCCGGTACGAGAAACCTGGTAAATGATGTTTCGAACCGGACGCTGTTCCCTCCGGTCTGTTTTCCATTGATTACCGAGCTTATCTGTCCGGGGAGGGTGATCTTCATGACGATGACGGCAGATCTGATGGCGGGGATGTTCTCTTCTCCGAAGGTGAAGCCCAGTATTCCCGTGATGTATGATTCTTCATCGATACCGCCTGTAGCTGAAGGATTGAACAGGGAAAAGGCGGGATCCTGCATCAGGGGAATCAACTCCTCCAGAACTGCGGCTCTCTCCCGGTTGAATCGTAGACTTAATGTGTTCGTACTGCCGTTCCGTGTCAGTTGGGCTATACCTCCCGCTTCCGCGCTTCCCAGGAGGGATTCGATATCATCGAACCCGATTTCGGCCTCCCAGCCGTGGCGGCCTTTCCGTTCGACGCGATAAGTGTCGATATCATCGCGTTTGGCCAGGTCGACCCTGGAATTGATAACGGCTTCATCGTAGAGAGAGGTCGCATCGTCATATCCTCCGAGCATGGCCAGATCGTCCAGAGCATCGGCGGTGAACGGCATGGCCCGGCCTTCCAGGGTCCATACTCCCGACTGCCGGGAATCCAGCGTCAGGTTCTGCTCAACCATACAGCCGCTCACGGCGATAGAGGTCAGCAGAACAAGTAGTGATATAATGGTAAATCGCGGCATGATTCTCATGGCATTAAAGATAACAATAAGTACAGCCGTCTTCCATGTTATTTTTTTTACGGCAAGTACCTGCCGCAATATTTGACACTGATTCAACACGCAGGTTAGTCTGTCACTTATGAGTGACAGGGTTGAGCGAAAACGCTTGTTGATAATGAAAATCCTGCGGGAGTCCGGGTCACCTTTATCCAGCCAGAAAATCCAGGAGCAGCTTGTTTCCCGGGGTATGGATATCAGCGAACGGACGGTGCGTTTTCACCTTCAGGCTCTCGACAGCCACGGTCTTACCGGTTACAAGGAAAAAAAAGGTCGTTTCCTGACTCCCAGGGGCCTGATGGAACTGGCTAAAGCCCATGTCTATGACCGTGTCGGATTTCTGTCTTCGAAGATTGATGATATGACCTATCAGATGAGTTTTAATCCGACCACCGCTGAAGGCTCGGTACTGGTGAATCTTTCCGTCGTGGATAAATCCCATCGTGATGCCGTTGCCTCCCTGGGGCCCCCGGTTTTCTCATCAGGTCTTGCTCACGGAACCCTGATGGCACTTATCGATGAGGGCGAACGGGTGGGGGACAATGTCATATCCGATGGGAAGGTAGGCCTCGCTACGGTCTGTTCCATCACATTCAACGGCGCTCTCATTCTGGCTGGTATTCCAGTTACCAGTGTGTTTGGCGGATTACTGGAGATACATGACAGGGCTCCGGATCGGTTCACCGCAGTGATCCGTTATGACGGTACGAGCCTTGATCCTCTGGAAATCTACATCACCAGCCGTATGACCAGTACGAGGAATGCGGCCTGTGACGGAAACGGTCAGATCGGCGCCAGTTTCCGGGAAATCCCTGCAAGCGCCAGAGATCGGGCCATCGAAACGGATGCCCTGTTCAAGGACCGTGGACTCGGCGGCTTTCTCAAATTGGGTTATTCCAGCCAGTCCCTGCTGGACATACCGGTTGGTGACGGAAGAGCCGGTCTTATCATTGCCGGGGGCCTGAATGCCGTTGCGCCTCTGGTGGAGGAAGGAATCCCCATCGAATCCAAGGCTCTTTCAGGGCTTCTCAATTATGCGGCGCTGTTTCCCTATGAAGAGCTTTCTTCACGCCTGTCCAGACTGAAATAAACGATATATTAATTTTACTGAATTGGGTTTCTTTTCTTGCAATTTCGCTTTGCGAAACCGCTGTTTTGCTCGCAATTTCGCTTTGCGAAACCGAGGTTCTTCTCATGTATAAGTTGTTTTGAATCCTTGACCTTCCTCGATGCCGTTGACCATACCCCCGTGTGCCGGGGATAATAAAATCCCATGAGGAAGTACATATTCGTTACCGGCGGCGTATGCTCCAGCTTAGGCAAGGGCATCGCAGCTTCTTCCCTTGGGAGTCTGCTGGAAAGCCGTGGATTATCGGTCTGCATGATCAAGATTGACCCGTATCTGAACGTCGATGCCGGGACCATGAGTCCCTATCAGCACGGGGAGGTCTTTGTTACCGACGATGGTGCCGAGACCGACCTGGATCTGGGTAATTATGCACGTTTTACCGCCTCTCCCCTGAGCGCGGCCAATTCAATCACAACCGGACAGGTTTATCAGGAAGTCATCCGAAAGGAACGAAAAGGTGATTATCTGGGAAAATGTGTTCAGGTGGTTCCACACATCACAGATGAGATTAAACGGCGTATCTATTCACCCGGGGAGAAAGAAGGAACCGATGTCACAATAGTGGAAATCGGCGGAACGGTGGGGGACATCGAATCCATTCCTTTCCTGGAAGCCGTCAGGCAGATTATCCACGAACGTTCACGCCGTCATGCAATCAGTGTTCATGTTTCGCTTATTCCTACTGTTTCCAGCGGCGAGCTGAAAACCAAACCCACACAGCATTCGGTGAAAACCCTCCGGGAAATCGGTATACAGCCTGAGGTTCTTCTCTGCCGTATCGCCACGGAGATGGATGATGCGATGAAGAGAAAGATTGCCAATTTTACCAACATCGATTATGAATGCGTTCTCTCAGCTCATGATGTGAAAACGACAATATACGAAATACCCGTGGTGTACCGGGCCCAGGGTCTGGACCGTGTCGTTTGTGACAGGTTGGGCATGGACTGCAAAGAAGATAAATTCCGGGCCTGGCACAGGATTTCGGAAACCTGGAAATCGTCGGTAGAAGTCGTGGAAGTCGCCATGGTAGGCAAATACATCGAACTGGACGATTCCTACAAGTCTATCGACGAATCCCTGGTTCACGGTGCCATATCCAACGGTGTACGTATCAATATCCGGAAAATTGATTCCGAATCCCTGACAACACCGGAAAAAACTGTTGAAGCCCTCGCCGGCGTCCACGGTCTCCTCATTCCCGGTGGTTTCGGTGAAAGGGGAATTCCCGGTATGATTGCAGCGTCCCGGGTAGCCCGTGAGGGGAAATTGCCATTTCTGGGTATATGTCTGGGGATGCAGATACAGGTTATTGAGTGGGCCCGTCATATCGCCGGGATACCTGAGGCCAATAGTGGCGAGTTCACTCCTGACGGTCCCTCGAATGTTATCGCACTGCTTGAAGAACAGGTGGATGTGACCCAATACGGAGGTACGATGCGTCTGGGTCTCAGTGAGTCGGTTGTTATCGAAGGAACCCTCATCCATTCAGCCTACGGCACAATAAATATCAGGGAACGCCATCGTCATCGCTATGAGGTGAACAATAAGTATCGGGATGAACTGGAGAACTCCGGTCTGATATTCTCGGCATTCACCCCCGACGATCTGTTGGTGGAATCAACTGAATGGCCCAGTCATCCCTGGTCTGTGGGCGTGCAGTTTCACCCGGAATTCACCTCCAGTCCCCTTAAGGCGGGTCCTCTGTTCCGTGAGTTTATTGCCGCCGCGGTGGACAAAATGCGTAAGGCAGGCTGACAGGAGCAATATGAGAAAACAGGTTCTGGTCTGGTTGGGAATCCTCTCACTAATTGCACTGGTATCGTGTCGTCCGAAAAATGAGCCCGTCCTGGAGTCGGAAAAAACGTCTCCTGACGCCGCCGCACCTGTAATGGTTGTCGCAACGGTTACCGGCGATTCACTGAGAGTAAGGGCCATGCCGTACCTGGATGCGGAAATCATCGGTCATCTGATGACCGGAGATCGCATTGTCGTCGAATCGCGGACTGAATGGACAGAATCCATTGGTGAGTTGAATGCATCATGGTTCTTTGTCCGTACCGGCGGGTATTCCGGATGGACCTATGGCGGGTATCTGGATTTCGGAAGTATTGAACCGGCTGCCATTTCCCCGGATCCCGGGGTTTCACCGCCTGTTGTCGACAGCACACCCGTTCAGGAGTCCGTAACAGCTTTCGGTGCCATCAATACAGCCACCCTTCCTGAAATTCTCCTTCCGGTTTTCGGCCTTGAGGAAAAACCCCTGGTTTCAGACCCCACCGAAGGTGTCATCACTTACGATTCCTATCATGAGAACCTGTTGCTGCCGTTTTCGGACTCTCCGGATTCCAGACTCAGGTCCTTTTCGGCAGGAGAATTGCCCGATCGACTCCGAATAGTGGCCGAATTTCCGGGACCTTCCGGTTATGAACAGAGTTACGGGCCCGGGGACTTCCGTGTGTTATCCCGGGAAAATCCCGGTTTCAGCGACGCAATTCTCGTACCCTTTT
Source organism: Spirochaeta sp. (assembly GCA_030635565.1). Taxonomy (GTDB): domain Bacteria; phylum Spirochaetota; class Spirochaetia; order DSM-2461; family DSM-2461; genus UBA2779. The sequence goes on from DAOVYP010000205.1 coordinate 4,549, forward strand.
ACAGGCTTGCCACTCTTGAAGCCGGTTTCTGGGAAATCTATGCATTTCTCGGGAATGATAATTGGCCTGTTGCCGTCGGCAAGGTGGAGATATCTCCGTCGGAAATCTCCATTGTCCCTGCTTCCGAGCCCGATCCGATGAGGCATTCTCCCCGAAGCCGTTATTCCCGGGGTGATACGGCCTATGCTTTCGGGAATCGAAAAACAGGTTCCGGTCATCTTCAGGTGGCCTTGTATAACGACAGCGGTGAGTATCGCGATGGCAAGATCCTGCTCCGTCCCGTCGCGGCCTGTCAGGTGGAAACAGATTCTTCCGGGTTCTGGTCCGTGGATTTTTATCTGGGAGAAGAGTTTCCTGACGGCAGATGCTGGGCGGCTGTTGGAGATCCTATCAAAGGGTTGGAGAACCTTCGCCTGTTTATGACTTCAGTCGAGCTCTAAACGGCAATAATAGCCCTCATTATCGGATTCTTGACAGTATGGTTGTGTTTCTCTTA
>DAOVYP010000077.1 GCA_030635565.1 Spirochaeta sp.
AGGTTTGACAGAACGAGTATGAATTCATACGATGGATGTATGAAAACTACTGTATCCGAAAAGGGTCAGATCACTATTCCAAAGCAGATTCGCAACCGTCTTGGTATCGTTCCGGGAACCATCCTGGAAATAAGCAGCGACGGGGGCAAACTTATCGGTTTTAAAAGTGATGAAACTGATGTTTTTGAAAAATGGCGCGGAGCCGGCCATATTCCCGGCCATGGGACTGTTGATTCTTACATCGATGAGGTGCGGGATTGATCACCTCACTTGATACCTCGGTCATACTGGATATCCTTATTGATGACCCCGAATTCGCCCGACGGTCGGAGCAGGCGATTCGCAAGGCCCGTTCCGAGGGTAAGATTATCATTTGTGAATGCGTTCTCGCCGAAATTGTTCCGGCGTTGGGTAAGCCTGCAGTTGTAGAGAATCTCCTGTCAGACTGGCAAATCGAATACTCTCCCCTGACGAAGGAAAGCGCCCTTCTCGCAGGTAGTATGAATAATAACTACCTGAAACGGAAAGGACCGGTAAAACGGGTGATACCCGATTTCCTCATCGGTGCTCATGCTACATTGCAGGCGGACAGACTGCTGGCCCGGGACAGGGGGTATTACAGGGATTATTTTACCGACTTAAATCTCTGGGATCCTTCTCAAGCAGTTATTGACTAGAAATACCCCCCCTCAGTTGCCGCAGCAGATCCTCCAGGCCGTTAGCCTTGATTTCGCAGACCTCGGCCATCTGTCTCCCGAGTTCGCCTTCGGGAAAACCCTTCTGCTTGAACCACAGGACATAGTTCTCCGGAAGATCCACCAGGTAACGCCCGGCATATTTTCCGAAGGGCATCTTCATGTTGGCCAGCTTGAGCAGGGCCTCAGGGTCAGTTCCCGGCGGAGTATAAGCCGTATCAGCTTCATATTCCGGATAGTCCTTGTCATCAGTCATTCAACAGCTTTCTCATGGCATCCAGGTCTGTCAGTATTGCAGTTCTGTCCCGGGAGGGCCCCATGACATCTATCGCCGGGATTCCGGCGGCTTCACTGACCAGTTTACGGACCCTGGGGCCGCAGAAAGCCCCCTGGCAGGCGCCCATACCCGCCCGGGTTCGCCTTTTCACAGCATCGATGGATCGGATGGGGATACCCCGATCCAGGGCTTCTCTGATGACGGCTTCGGTAACCTGCTCACAGCGGCAGACGATACGATCCGGATTACCGGGAGGCAGGGCCGCCGCCTTCGCCGCCATCGTCGCCGGGCCCAGTGGGCCGGGACGAATAACAGCCTTGCGATCGGGATGGAAACCGGGCTTGTCTTTCAGGAGCAGGCCGGCCTCCGAAAGCAAATGGATTGCTGTTTCTGCAATGGCCGGGGAAGCAGTGAGACCCGGGGATTCGATACCGGCCAGATGGAGCAGCCCGGTAAGCTCTTCAGACCATTCGATGATGAAATCCCCTCTGTCGGATGAGGGACGGGTGCCGGAAAATACCCGAATCGCCTGCTTCAAGTCAATATCGCTGATGCTTCGCCGGGCTACGCGTATTATTCGAGCCAGGGATTCCGGGTCGGTTTCCAGATCCGAGGGGTCCTGGACTTCCTGAGCATCCGGTCCCACAAGCAGGTTGTCCCAGAGAGTGGGGGTTACCAGGATACCCTTGCCCCCGGCGCTTGGTGATTGAAAGACGACGGTATCCAGACCGCCGGCAGAGCCTCGGCGGAAAATGATGTACTGCCCCTTCCTGGGGTTGATGCTGAAGGTTGAAGGACCGGCCAGAGCGGCAACTGTCGCCGCGGCGGCACCTGCAGCATTCACGACGAATCGGGACCGGTACACGCGTCCGCCGGCCTCGATGTCCACAAGCCCGGAACCGCCTCCGGAGACTGCGCCGAGACCGGTAACCGGACTGTTCAAAAGGATTTCGACGCCGTTGGCTATGGCATTCTCCGCCAGGGCGATGGCGTATTCGTATGGACTGACGATACCGGCCCCGGAACAGAACAATCCCTCGCGGACTTCTACTGGGTTCAGCCGGGAAACACGTCGAAGAGTCTCGTCCCGGCCGACAATTTCGAGCCCGCCTACACCATTGGACCGGCCATTCACCAGAATCGTCTCCAGGGTATTAAGATGTTCATCATCGAAGGCCAATACAACCGAACCTGTTTGACGGTAGGGAAAGTCCAATTCATCGGACAATCCGGCAAAGCGGCGGTTTCCCCGCAGGCACAAGGCGGCTTTGAGGCTGCCGGCCGGCGCGGCGTATCCACCGTGAACGATGCCTGAATTGGCCCGGGTGGCACCGGCAGCCACATCGTCGGCGGCCTCCAGCACCAGGATTTTCAAACGGTAGCGGCTGAGTTCACGTGCAAGTGCCGTCCCGACAGCCCCTGCACCGATGATGGCGACGTCATAAACGGTTCCGGACATTTTTATAAAGCTTCTCCCATCATGAAATATTGCCGCTTCATGGGCTACCCAGGAAAATATTGACAGAATTTTAAGCCACATTCACCAAGTTTGAAAAATATCTATCCTCAAACTCCTGTGATATCAACAAACCAACTGCAAAGCAGATTGTTGGTTGCACCCCCATAGGGAGGCTTACGGTGTTGCAAAAGCCGCCGAACTTCGGAGTAAGGAGTCACAGCAAAGCCTTTTCTTTTTCCTTTACCGCCACCAGATGAGGCGGCTTCTGCTTCAGTGAAGTAACCAAGAGAAGAATGAGCCCTCAGCCGATTGTAATATATATCTCCGTAAACTCAAATATGGCCCTTCTGGCCTGCTTTCGTGTTTCAAATGAGCAATGATAAGTCAGTTCCGCCCGAAGCGTCTTGAAGAATGTTTCGGTGATGGCATTGTCCTAACAGTTACCATTGGTCGTTCTACCTCAAATTTCTGCTGTAAGATATTTTTTGAATATCCTCTTTAATTGTCGGAATTTGTCGTCTTCTTGAACTTCGTTCTGCGCTTGGGTTTAGGACCATCTTCGTCAATCAAACGCTTCAGGGATGAACTCTGGAATGTGCTTATCACACCTCTGCGGCCCCCCTCGGGATCTCTCTTCCAGCGGTTGAAGCTACTTGAAGCAATTTTCAAGGTTCGACACTTCTCCACTATTCCGAGGGATTCCATAAACAATTTGTTCAGATTCAGCAGCACCTTGTCCGGAGTCCCTGCTACCGCTATCTTTTATCAAAAGGATATTTCATGAACACAGAAAACAAAAATATCGACATACCCGAACGTAAAGATATCGCCATCGAAGACAGCTGGGACCTGTCCGACCTTTTCACCGATGATGCCGCCTGGGAAAAAGGCCTGGCCGACCTGGAATCAGGAATCCCGAAAATCGCCGATTTCAAAGGAACCCTGGGCAAGTCCGCCGAAAAAATAACCGCAGCACTGGACTATGTCGTAATGGAACTCGGCCTGTTGGAAGAGAGGCTGGGATACTACGTCATGCTCCGTCAGTCTGAAAACCTGGGTGATAGCCAGATTCAAGGCCACCATGGGCGCTATATGAGCATCGCCACAAAACTCGCCGCAGCCGCCAGCTGGATGGATCCGGAAATCCAGTCCATCGACAACAAGGTGATGAAGGATTATCTGGAAGATGACCTCCTGACGGCCTACCGGACCTACCTTTCCAAGCTCCTGCGCTTCAAGCCTCATGTACTCTCGGAGAAAGAAGAGTCCCTGCTGGCCAGACAGATCGAATCCACCCAGGTGCCCTCAAAGGCGTTCAGCGCCCTCACCAATGTGGATATGGAATTCGGTTCGGTGAAAACCGCCGAAGGCGAGGTCACTTTAACCCAGAGCACCTATGCTTCCCTGCTCCTGAACAAAGACCGTTCCATCCGGGAAGAAGCATTCGGGAAGTTCTACGGCAATTTCGAAAAGCACAAAAACATCCTGGCCGAACTCTACGCCGGCAGCGTCCTTCGGGATAAATACATGGCGGAAGTGCGGGGATACCCCTCCGCCCGGGCCAAGGCTCTTTTCCCGGACAAAGTGCCCGAAGATATCTACGACAATCTGGTCAGTTCGGTACGCCGCAACCTGCCGGCCCTTCACGATTACTACAAACTCCGCTCGGAACGCCTCGGAATCTCCGGAGATTTAAGGCATTGGGACGTTTATGCGTCGTTGGTGGATGTTGCCGATGTCCGTCACACATGGGATGAAGCCGTCGAAGTTGTCTGCGATGCCCTGGAACCTCTGGGAGGGGAATATGTCGATACCCTGAGAGCCGGACTTTCCGGCCGCTGGGCCGACAAATACGAAAACAAAGGCAAACGCTCAGGGGCCTTCAGCGCCGGTTCCTTCACCGGAGAGCCTTACATCCTGATGAACTTCAAGGAAGATGTGCTCCGGGACGTCTTTACCCTGGCTCATGAAGGGGGGCATTCCATGCACTCCTGGTACAGCGTGCGCAACAACCCCTTCTCCCACTACAACTACACAATATTCGAAGCCGAAGTGGCTTCCACCTTCAACGAGCAGCTCCTGGCGGACAAACTCATCAAAGGAAGCTCCGACAATGCCGTAAAGGCCTATCTCGTGGGTAAGCAGATCGACGATGTCATCGCCACCATCTACCGGCAGACCATGTTCGCCGAGTTCGAGCGGGACACCCACGCCATGGTCGAGGCGGGCGAGCCCCTCACCGTGGACAGCCTGCGGGACAGCTATCGTAAACTCATAGTTGAATATTTCGGTGAGGCCATGAATTTTGAAGAGGTAAGTGACCTCGAAGGTCTGCGCATCCCCCACTTCTACAGGGCGTTCTATGTCTACAAATACGCCACCGGCCTGTCGGCGGCCATGGCACTCTCAACACGGGTCCTGGAAGGCGGGAAATCCGAACAGGATGATTATCTGAACTTCCTCAAATCGGGAGGATCGCGCTACCCCATCGAATCTCTCAAACTCGCCGGAGTGGATATGAGCCGGCCGGAACCGGTGGACAGCGCGCTGGCGCGGTTCGGGGCGTTGGTTGGAGAGTTTCGTCGGCTGACGGGGGGATGATTTCGAAGACAGTCACTGCAACGGTTACGAACGTACCGCCGCGCATTGGTCTTCCATGAAGCAGATTCAATTTTTTTATGTAATAACCTTGACATAATATTGTAGAAACCATATGTTAGTGAACAATAACTAACGGGTGGCGGAATGCAGGAACTGAGCAGTCGACAATTACAGATAATTGATGCATCAATCCATATCATCTCTAAGGGGGGGATTCAGGATCTCACCATGAAAAACCTTTCCAGAGCCCTGGGGATATCCGAGCCGGCAATCTATCGGCATTTTGAGAATAAGCAGAGAATCCTCATAACAATGCTGGAATCGTTCAAGCATCAGAACAAACTGATCAATCGAAGCAATATCACCGAAGGGGTAACGGGGCTGCAGCGCATCAAGGAAATCATTACTGGAGTTTTTCAGAAGTTTATCAAAAATCCTGCTATTTCAGCAGTGATATTCTCAGAGGAAATTTTTCAGAATGAGAGCGAATTAGCCGGAATGATTCGGGATATCATGAACACAAATATTGGCTTTTTTAAAAAACTCATACAGGTTGGCCAGGGCGATAAAAGCATTCGATCAGATCTCGATTCGGAGGAACTGAGCATTATTGTCATGGGTTCCGTTCGACATCTTGTAACGATATGGCGATCATCGGAATTTTCTTTTGATTTGCTTGATTCCGGGAAACGATTACTCAAATCATTGGAAGTTATGATGGGCACTTAGCTGAGATTTTATTTTTTCACTAGGTTAGTTATATATAACTAACACAAATAAGGAGAGAAACATTTTGAATTTTGTTAAGAAATTACTGGGTTATTCCTGGCTGATTCTGATTCTGATTATTGCAGTCACTGCAGTTTTCGTATTTGCCATGAAATCGAACAGCAGGATGGAAACAGACCTTGATGAGTACATGCCCCAGAAACATCCGGCCTTTGTTTACAGCAGTCAGGCCGAAGAGCTCTTCGGCATTAAAGATGGAATCATCTTTGCGATAGAAAATGAAGACGGAATTTACAATGAAGGTACCCTGCAGAAAATAAAGGACCTTACCAAAGATCTTCAGAGCATGGACGGAATTGAGAAGAGTGATGTCACTTCTCTCTATACTGCCGACAACATTGTCGGTTCCGAATACGGAATGGAAGTCAATGCGTTCTATTCACGGGTTCCGAAGAGTGAAGAAAAACTGCAGCAGTTAAGGGATGATGTCAGATCCAATGACATGATTTACGGCCGCCTGGTGTCTCTTGATGAGACAGCCACCATTATCATTGCCGAGATTGACGATTATGTTTTTACCGAGGATTTCTACAATCAGGTTCTGGAGCTGGCTGACAGCTATGAGGGACCGGAGACACTCTATGTTGCCGGAATTCCCATTGTTGAAGGAACACTTGGTAAACTGGCTCCCAAAGACATGAAAACCATGGCGCCTATTGTCATCGCCATCATCATCATTGTTCTTCTGATGATATTGAGAAGCGTCAAGGGAACCATTCTGAATCTTCTGGTTGTACTGTTCTCCACGGTCTGGACCTTCGGCCTCATGGCTCTCCTGAATATACCGATTTATTCAGTATCCACAATGATTCCGGTGATGTTGATTGCCATCGGGGTGGCTTACGGCATCCATCTGTTCAATCACCTTGAGCTTTACCTTCAGAAGAATCCTCAGGCTGAAAAACGGGACGCCCTGGCGGATATGCTCAAACACATGTGGAAACCGGTATTGATGGCTGCCGTAACAACAGCTGTCGGATTTGTATCTCTGGTAACTTCAGAGGTTTTTCCGGTTAAGTATTTCGGCCTTTTCACCGCGTTCGGTGTCTTGTCGGCTCTGTTTTTTGCTCTTGTTCTGATTCCCGCCGGCCTGATGGTGGTGGGTCTTCCCAAGTTCAGAAAATTCGGCCGTCAACAACCCACAACGGATAATTTTGCTTCCCGGTTTGCCAACCGTATCGTGAAGCACAGGATAATGACAATTCTTTTAACCGTATTTGTTGTAGCTCTTTCAATTTATGGTATTTCACGGGTCTGGATAAACTCAAGTTTTCTTGCCAATTTCGAAGAGGACAGCGATATCGTCAATACCGACAGATTCATCAATGAGAATTTTGCCGGAACTTCAAGTCTCAATATCGTTCTGGAAGCTGATGAACCGGATAAATTTAAAGATCCGGACGTACTGAAACTTGTTGATAATCTGCAGGGTAAGCTTGAATCCCTCGAAATGGTGGGGGATACCTTCTCATTAGCCGATTTCATCAACCGAATGAACATGGTGATGAATGAAGATCGGGAAGAGTACAGCATAATTCCTGATTCAAACGAGATGATAGCCCAGTACCTGCTGCTCTATGAGATGTCCGGAGATCCGGAGAATCTTATCTCTGTTGTGGATTATGAATACCAGACCCTGAATCTGACGGCCCAGATGAAATCCGATGATTCCCGAACCATCAGAACTGCGATTGATGTGGTTGAGGGTTACAGGCAGGATTTCAGGAATCTGGGCGTTGAAATTAATTTTGCCGGTACGGGTTACAAGGGTCTGGTTTTCTCTGAACTGATATTAAAGGGTCAGATATCCAGCCTGATTATGTCCATCCTCATAGTGATAGTTCTGGTATCCTTCATGTTCAGGAATTTCATTATCGGACTGATTGCATCGGTACCAATACTGATAACGACATTGATTAATTTCGGTGTCATGGGATTGTTGAACGTACCCCTCGGACCGACAACCGCTCTGATATCAAGCATTGCCGTCGGTATAGGCATTGACTATGCAATCCATTTTATCGACCGGTACAGAGCATATTCCATTGAAACCGGTGATAAGAACAAGACCGCCGGATTGACTATGTACAACACCGGCCGGGCCATCATGTTCAATGCGGTGGTTGTTATCTCAGGGTTCCTGGCCCTTCTGTTTTCGATGTTCCCCCCTAACAGGCAGTTGGGTGCCCTGGTATCACTGAACATGTTCTCAAGTTTCATCGGGACGTTAACCATCATGTTTCTGTTGATGTATATGTCAAATACGTACTTTAAAACCAAAAAACTTAATGCAATATAAGGAGTAAAGAAATGAAGAAAACGAAAGTATTAGTCATCGTTTTAGTGCTTGCACTTATGGTAACGGGGTTTGCGGCAGCGCAGAT
>DAOVYP010000152.1 GCA_030635565.1 Spirochaeta sp.
AAGCAATCCAGAAACTCTCTTCACTCCAGGCGAGCCATCCTACGGCGATACCGAATGGAATGGTACCGAAGGTCACCAATCCTCCGAATGGCAGGTGTATGATGATATAGAGAGTCTGTATGACGGCAATGGCCGGCAGCATCCCGAGGTCTCTCAGACTGAACAACAGATATCCCCGGAACATGGTTTCATATGCCGACAGGTAGAGTACCCATGTTATCAGGTTGACGGCGATTTCCCGGTAACCCCAATGGCTGATGCGCATTTGAGGATATTTTTTCGTGAATTCCCTCTTGTTCGGATTGATGAGAATCAAGGTTGCGGCCACAGCTCCGACTCCTGCGCCTGACAGAAGCTCCCGGCCGGTCGGCAGAAGAACGACACCCCAATGTGCATTCGGTTCATTAAACACTACCGGCATGAGAATCCACGGGATCAGTCCCAGCGCGAAGAACACAAAGAGCCTGGCTGATGCAATACGGATAAGTTCTCCCCGGTCGCGGCCGTATTTACTGCGGATGGTTTCGACTCGTCCGGGAGAATCGAAGGTATAAACGTAATACATGGAGTAAACTATTCCGAAATAGATCCAGATAACGGCTGTTGATGAACTCATATGAGTATTATAATTCTTAATGCACTTTCCTGCACAAAAACGCCGGAGGGATCAATTTTTCTACCGTCGGCGACCGGCAGGTGATACGGTCCGTAATCATTGAGAGTTGAATGGGAGAGTCTATGAAATACAGCTATGAAGACGTCGCTAAGATGATCGATCACTCTCTGCTGAATCCCACCCTGACACCCGATGATCTGGAGAACGGCTGCCGCCTGGCCCTCGCCTACGATGTTGCCAGTGTCTGCATCATGCCATTTGCCGTTACCGGCGCGGCAGCAATACTGTCGGGAACCGGTGTTGTTGTGGGAACTACTGTCGGTTTTCCCCATGGGTGCAATACCACAACGGCGAAACTGGTGGAAGCCGAGCAGGCCTTGCGGGACGGTGCCGGCGAGCTGGATATGGTAATCAATATTTCAATGGCCCTGGCAGGCCGATATGATGAAATCGGTAAAGAGGTGGAAATCATCGCCGCTCTGACGCACCGCGGCGGTGCCGGGCTCAAGGTTATTTTTGAGAATTGTTATCAGAGCAGCGATGCGATCAGGAACCTCTGCGGGGTATGCGGTCAGGCCGGAGCCGATTGGGTGAAAACTTCCACCGGATATGGTGACGGTGGTGCCGTTGATGCCGATCTGAAACTGATGCGCAAGCACTCCCCCGATCATGTCCAGGTGAAAGCCGCCGGCGGAGTACGCACCCTGGAAAGACTCCTTGAAGTCAGAAAGCTTGGCTGTACACGGGCCGGCGCCACCCGTACTGCAGCCATTCTTGACGATGCCAGGGCTCGTCTGGGATTGGATCAGATTGACTGGCAGGATATTAATGGTCCTTCCGGGTGAGGTCATTTATCCATTTACCTGATCTGAAACGCAGAAAGGTGAAAGTGAACTTGAAAATCTCTTCAATCCCCACCAGGAGATAGACCACCGGCAGGCTGAAGTCAAGGATCAATCCGGCGAAGAACGCCATGGGAACACCGATACCCCAGACACCAATAAGTTCCGTTATAAAAGAATAGGTAGTATCGCCGCCGCTCCGAAGAATGCCGACAATCATATGAATATTGAATGCCTTGATGGGGATGAGTATTCCGAGGGCAATGAGGGTGAGGCGGACCAGTGCGATGGTATCCTGTTTCATCTTGAGAAGCAGGACTATTGCCGGGGCCGTAGCGGCCATGAGCAGGCCCAGGGCGGCTCCCAGGAGAAGACCCTGGATCAGGAAATGCCGGGCGAACAGATAAGCATCATCTTTCTTCCCCTCCCCGATTTTTTTACCCACCATGATGGCGGCGGTATTTCCGGTTCCCATGAGGATGACGAAAAACAGGCTCTGTATGGATTCGGTTATATTGGCCGCGGCAACGATATCGGTTCCCATTCTGGCGAATACAATCTTGTACATCACCATGCCGAGGGACCATGCGATCTCATTCAGCAGGACAGGTCCCGCGGTCATGAAGAATCTCTTCACAATAATCCCGTCGAATCCGAGGTATTCCCTTATTGTTGCCGCCACAGGGAGCCGGCGGGAATAGATCAGGGTCAATACCATGACAAGTTCGATTCCCCGGCTGATGAGTGTGGCGATTGCCGCACCCCGGACTCCAAGGGCGGGAAATCCGAGATAGCCGAATATTAGGGCAAAGTTCAATACCGTGTTGAGGCCCATGCTGATTGCGGTGGCGGCCAGGGGAATCCGGGGTCTTTCAATGGATCGGAGAGCCATTGCGAAGCTCAAGGAAATACCGGAGAAGATATAACTCGGGGCGATGATACGAAGGTATTCGACACCCAGTTCCACAACTACGGGATCCGGGGTGAATAGCAGCATCAGCTCATTCGGGAATCACCAGGAGATGAGGGCGAAGGGGACCGCAAAAATCATGGATCCGACCAGGGACAGTCCGACAACGTGATGAATTCCCTTTTCATCACGGTCTCCCCAGAACTGTGCCACGAATATACCGGTACCGCTGGTGATGCCGAAAAAGATGAGAAAAACCAGAAAGAACATCTGATTGGCCAATCCCACGGCGGCGACTTCAGATTCACCAAGACGGCCTATCATCATCACATCGATGAAGGACAGTCCGTTGGTGAGAAGCATCTGCAGAATAATCGGTAACGCGATACCGATCATGGTTTTTCTGAAGCGGCTGTCGTCAATGTATTCGCGGAAGTATCGGCGCATGGAATGGCATCATAGCTTCTTAAGCAATTCAGGAACAGATATGTTCACCGGGCATGAAAAAAGGCCGCCTTTCGGCGGCCATGGGTTTTCAGTTTTGTGTCAATAAGGCCTTTTTACTTGTACCAGCCGTAGTGATTTCCATTGTCCTTTCCATTACCGCTGTTGTTTCCAGGACCCTTGTTTTTATTATCGGCAGGGTCGTCAGCATCGGCAGGATCATCAGCAGGATCATCAGAGCCGGCAGGATCGTCGACAGGGTCATCGGCAGGTTGGTCAGTTCCGACAGGATCGGTTTTTGGTTCAGACTTTATCGGCTCACCGGTTTCTTCACTCATCAGAGAGCTGTTGAAATCAGTGACAGGAGTTACCGGATTGCTGCAGGAAGCGAAAAATATGGTAATCAGAATAATCAGTATGATAATGCTTGTTTTGGTCATCGTGACTCTCCTCGATAATGCTGATATACAAGCAGATAACGTGCCAACTTTGTATTGTAACGAATAACGATTACCTTAAAGCCTTGATACACAGGCAATTAATTCTTTGCATATATTGCTGAAATGCCGGTGAAAGCGAGAACACCCCGGTATGAGAATAGCATTGCCCTCAGTAAGCTACTTCTATAAATCTATTCCTGGAAAGAATATGGAGTGAGAACTGAATGCATAGTTATGACAATTGCATGGGGCAGAATTACTTGTCTGTTTCCTTTTCGATGGATAAGTCTGAGAATTCAGCCTGGAATCCTCCTTCTTTGGGAGAGCAGGCATAAATCCCTGCATTCAGTGGGCGCTGCCGGCTATGAAGATGAGCAATTCGCATCTGAGACCAGATTATTCCATCCAGGGAATTTTCGATTATAAAGTCGTTATCCTTACACTCGATGCGATACCACATCTCACTGATATGAAAGTCGATGTCCGACGTGGCCCAGTCTGAGTAACCGAGGTTGGTCATGATGGATCCAAGACGGTTTCTTTCACTATCTTCATTCTCAGCGGAGACCTTGATCCAGTTGAGCGCGTCAATTCTGATGAGCATGCCGCACTGGTCGTACTGGCTTTGATAAATATACCGGGTTTTCACGGTCATTTTAAAATTGCAGGATATAGAGGTGAGCATGGCATGGCCGTTATCTCTCGAGAATCCGTAATGAGTTCTCTGCCAAAAATCCGTTTCATCGGTTGTTGTTACGGCGAGCTTACCGTCGTTAAAATTGAACTCGGGTTTGTTTAACCAGAAGAATTTCTCAGGGGTAGTGTTGTTAAAAGGGATAATCATGAGTCTATTGTACTTCATTTCTTGATTTGCTCCCAGAATTCGTTAAACACCCTTCGTATCCGTGTATCTGGAGTTGTTGAGCATCAGCATCCGGCGGATTTCAGGGTTTCAGGGTCAGCCGGGGCATGAATGAATTGTGCAGATTCTCTCGAGCCGGGTTTCGAGCCGTTGAGTATGAGAGGGAAGGGTGAGCTCATGAATCATTCCATCAGACCCCCGGTCACAATGCGCCAATCATCTACGGCATCAAGCGCCGAGTCATAGTCCCATCCCATCAGCGCCGATCTGATTTTGACCATATGTGACTGATCAGTATTGCCTGTAAATTTACCGAAATAACTCTCAAGGAAGTCAATCGCGGCCTCATCACTTTTCCTTATCAGGTCTTCAAGTTCATTCAGGAGCTCCGCCCGGTTAATTGAATCCCCGGATGAAACGGAAGATTCGATGTTGTCGACCAGGGTGTCGATCGATGCATACATTTCCGTCAGTTCTTCATCATCGGGACGTCCGTCCTTACGGAGTAATTCTTCCATTCTCCCGGTGACTTCCTGCAGTCCGATCGCGCCGACATGCCCGGCGGCACCCCGAAGCGTATGAAACAGAGATATCGCCTCTGCAATGTCATCAGTTTCCATCGCCATACGGATTTCCGATGAAAATGACCTGTATCCGGCTGCGAAGCGTCTCAGTATCTTCCTGTAACTGACCCGGTCACCAAGGACCTGGCGCAATCCGATTCCGGTATCAACACCGGCGATATTCAGCTTGTCATTATCAGAATCGATGTGGTATGTCGGCCGGAGAGCGGAAACCGGAACCGCCAGAACCTCGCTTATAATCCGATAAAGCTCATCAGGTTCGATGGGTTTGGCGATGTAACCGGAGAACCCCGCCTTTTTTATATTGGATCTGACATCGATCAGAGCACTGGCTGTCATTGCGATTGCCGGCAGGTCCGGATGATGCTGACGGATCAGGGAGGCGGCCTCGTATCCGCTCATCTCCGGCATATGCAGATCCATAAGCACCATATCATATAACCTGCTTTCGCATGCATTCACCGCTTCAGCACCGCTTGTGGCGATATCCACCTCCAGGCCCGCACGTTCAATCAGTTCTTTTCCCACCTGCTGATTGATATCATTATCGTCAACCAGGAGTACCCGGCCTCGTAACAGTAATGACCCCGGCCTTTTCTTTTTACCTTTTTTATCTTCCGCCTTTTCTCCGGAGCCGATCGCGGAGGGATTACTCAAGGCGCTCTTCAGACGGGAAACGCTGTACGGCAGGGGAAGCGAGATACTCGTTACTCCATCGGGCGCCATACGGGATAACTCCGCTGAATCCTGACTGCCGCTCAATATGAGAACAAAATCATCGCGGGTGCCGTCACTCAGGACAAACGCGACTTTAGCCGGGTTGTCATCAAATGCATCCGTATCCAAAAGCAGTACCGATGGTTCAACAGGATTCTCAAGTGCCTCTTTAATCCCCGGACAGTAGGTGACTTTCATACCCAGGCTGTGCAGAGCCTGCCTGTGAAACTCCCCTGTCACGGAATCACCGGATACGATGAATGCGGTCTTTCCCCCTTCCGGGAGTTTGGGAACGGTCTCTTCCGGAATACTGTCCATCCGGGCCGTGAAAATGAACCGGCTCCCTTTACCGTGTTCACTTTCAACCCGTATCGATCCGCCCATTAATTCGACAATGTGTTTGCTGATGGTGAGTCCGAGGCCCGTACCGCCGTATTTCCGGGATGTTGATGCTTCGGCCTGGCGGAACGGAGAGAACAGCCGGCTCACCTGTTCTTCGGTCATACCGATACCGGTATCTTCCACGAAGAAGGTGAGAAAACCAGGATTTCCAGCTTCGATACGAAGGACAACCATACCCTCAGGAGTAAATTTAATCGCATTG
>DAOVYP010000430.1 GCA_030635565.1 Spirochaeta sp.
ATAAGGAAAATTAATGCTCTCTGCGGCGGTGTTCGGAACTGTCAGGACCTGACTATCCAACCCGGAAAACCGAAAAGTATTCGTAATTCTCAATATAGCAACATATTATCGGGATTTATGGATAAATACGTGTTATCATTATTATTGATAAACTCTGTTATACTGGAGTCTTCATGAATACGCCCAGAAGGATGAGTTTCGTTTCTCTGACGGCGCTTGTCATCGTTTGTCATAGTGCATTATTCGCTCAGGAAGCTGATACCTCGGTTAATTATAACGAAGTGTATCGCTTCCCGATTTCTGTTGGTGTCGAAGCCCAGTTCATCTCCCCCATGAAATTGTTCGGAACGGATTACAAGGGTAATTTCACGATTCTTGATATCTCGTCCCTGGTGAGATTCCCTCTTGCTTCGCTACCGATTCTGCAGCCCATTGCACGCCTCGGTTTCAATATCACCAAGGCCGAACCCGACGCCACGTATCCTGATCTGGACAAGTTCAACAATACCCGGATCTATCTGGCAGGCGGCCTGGGTTACCTTCACAAATTCAACAAGAAATTCGAAGCCGGTGCCGACATTGAAACGGGTATCGGTTATTCCATGTTTTCCAAAATCGATCCGATTGGAGGAGACACCTATGGCGCATGGAATTTTCAGGCCGCACTGGGCGGACGACTGGTTTTTAATCCCTCATTCAACTTATCCCTGAATTTTCATCCCACACTCCGCTATTTTTATTCTTTCTCACCCCTGGTGCGATTCAATGGATTTTCCGTTGGTATCGGCATCACCGCCGATTACCGGATCGGTACGGATCCCGACGATCCGAGGGCGGAAATCAGGTCACTTGAGTTCAGCAACCCCAAAGTGGACGATATGTTCGCTGCCATGCAGAGCTATTACATCAGCAATCCTGTCGGGGAAGTGACTCTGACGAATACCGAGAAATATCCTCTGACAGATTTGAAGGTGACGTTTTATCAGCCCGGATATATGAATATCGCCACATCAGTGGCTGAAATCGGGGAACTGGCTCCGGGAGCATCACAAACGGTTCCGATTACCGCATCTTTTGATCAGAATATCTTCGCATTGGAAGGGGTGACTCCACTTACCGGTGAGATTAAGGTGGACTACACCCTGAGGACCCGAAAAGCCTCCCAAACCGTTCCTGTAACCTACGACCTGTATGACAAGAACTCCCTCACCTGGGATGACGACAGGAAGGTGGCGGCTTTCATTACTTCCGGGGACAGCGCCCTTGGAAATTACATGAGTTATCTCAGACAAACCAGCAAGGATGTTGTGAATCCCGGGTACAGCGATGCGGTTCAAACGGGCATCCAGGTATTTTACGGGCTGACGGAGATAGGCTGTTTATATCAGCGGGATCCAACCCTGTCTTATGAAGATGCCAAAGGTAACACCCTCGTTGTGGATTCGGTAAATCTTCCCCGGGAAACCCTGACGAAACTCGCCGGAGACTGTGACGATCTCACGGTCCTGTATAACGCCATGCTTGAATCCTCAGGGATCGCAACCGGCTTCATAACGGTTCCGGGACATATATATTCCATTTTTTCCACCGGCATTCCCGCCCGGGATTACCGGCTGATCCATCCGGACAAGAATATGACGGTTGCCATCGACGGTGTCCTCTGGGTTCCTGTTGAAATCACATTCATCGGTGAAGAGGATTTTGAATCGGCCTGGAGAGCCGGAGCCGATGAATTCGTTCGCTTTGTCGACGACGGGGACAAACTTGGACTCTACTTCACAACGGAAGCTCAGCAGATTTTCCGTCCTGTGGGGTTCCAGGAACGCGACCTTGGTCTGCAATACGGAGACAGAACACGCATATCCAACGATTTCCGCCAGGAGGTCAACAAAATCACCTCCCTGGTGATGAATAGCTACGAAGAGGCGGCCAAGGCGAAGGGTAACAAGGGAAGTTACAATACTTACGGTATTATCTGTGCCCGATTTGCTGCGTATGACCGGGCCGAAAAGGCCTTCAACAATGCTCTGGCCCTGGATCGGAATTACGTTTCCCCCAAGGTGAATCTGGCCAACGTCTATTTCCTTAGGGAAGAGTACCAGAATGCCTTGAGACTCTTCCATGATGCGGAACGCGTGCTCAAGGATGCCGGTGCTGTGAACAGTTCCGGATATGCCCGTATCCTGCTGAATATTTCCCGAACGTATTACGAGCTGGAAAGCTACGACCTGGCGGCCGAGTATTCCGCCGCTCTGGCCGAGGTGAATCCCGCCATGGCCGACCGTTACGCCTATCTGGCCGATACCGCCGGTGGTCGTGCCGCCGACATGTCCCAGGCCCTGGGCATACAGTTCCTGGAGGAGGATTGATATGAAAATTCCCAAATCGGCTATATTCACGGCAGTCCTGACAGCCGCACTCATCGTCAGTTCCTGCTATCAACCCCTCACCGAGCTTCTCATCGCCGCGATCGAAGATGATTACAGCCCTGTTATCGTCGTTGATTCACCGATTAATGGTGATACTTATTATTCAACAATTGATGTCACTGGGCATATTAATGACGATTCAATCTCCCCCGGTGATAATAGAGGTCTACTGAGATCAATTTCTTTTATTGTGTCCAACGACCTCGACCATAAAGGTAAGGTAGATCTAGATACTGAAGGCAACACCGCCAAAGACTCCTCTTTTGGAAATCTTGATATTATATATGACAACTCCAACCGCAGTTTTAGTTTTTCAGTACCGACTTCGGACCTTGGTTATCCACCTCAGACACTGTATGTACTGATTTCCGTTGTTGACTTTA
>DAOVYP010000295.1 GCA_030635565.1 Spirochaeta sp.
CCCAGAGACCATTCACGTCGATGCTCAACCGGAAAAGCGACATCGGATTGATAGGCACCTGAGAAACCGGGGATCCGATTCGGCCAGACTGCATTCTCGTCGACACCGTCAAGGCTCACCAGGGCGATCGGATCTTTCCTGAATGGAATCACCGATAGTAAAGGCGGTTTTTCTTCTGTAACGGCGATGACAACAGTGCTCGCCAGTGGAACGAGACTGCGCCGGGTGAAATCCAGAATACGATCACGGAAAGAGATAAGGTTTTCGGAGTCATCTCCCCGGATCAGGTATAGAATACGCATAACGGAGCCCCAATAATAAATTTGGTTTTCAGTGTATCAGCAGCTCTTAACCGATGGTAGACTTCCCTGCATGAACCGCCGACAAGTGCCCCTCAGGCCGGCGTTGCTTATAACCGGTGGGTCCGGGTTTGTCGGACGCGCCATGTTAAGGGAACTCCTCTCCTCTGACCCGGTTATCGACGCCTCGGAAATACGTGTATTCGACCTTCATAAACCGGCCGAACCCCTTAACGACCCCCGGATAAACTACATCCGCGGTGATATCCGGGATGCCGGTGCACTGGAGACCGCCGCAGCCGGTACCGATGCGATTATCCATCTGGCATCAATGGTGGATTGGGGAACCCATCCGCCGAAAACAGTGTATTCAATCAATGTCGATGGGACCCGGAATGCCCTGAATGCCGCCCAAGCTGCCGGGGTGGCGGCCTTCGTCTACACCAGCTCCCTTGATGCAGTTATTACCGGTAAACCCCTGCGGAATGTCGATGAATCTCTGCCGTATCCGGAAAAACATCCCAATGCATATTGCGGCAGCAAGGCCGCCGCAGAACGTCTGGTGGCGGCGGCAGACGGAACTCACGATGAAGGCACATTGAGGACGGTAATCATCCGTCCGGCCGGCGTTTGGGGGGAGGCGGATCCCTATCATATCAGTGCCCTGGTGAACCTGGCAATTAAGAGCAGCTATGTGCGAATCGGTGATGGATCCGCTGTACAGCAGCTCGTTTATGTCGGAAATTTGGCCCATGCCCATTTACTGGCCTGCCGGGAGCTTCTAGATGCCGACAGGGAAGGGCGGAATCCGGCCTGTGCCGGCTCACCCTATTTCATAACCGATGCGGTACCTGAGAATTTCTTCCGTTTTTTCGATCGTATCGTCGAGGAATCCGGTTATCCCATTCGTCCGGAAAATCTCTGGATTCCGAAGGGCCTGATGATGACTGCCGGTATCATCGCAGAGTCCCTGGCCTGGCTGATGCGTCCCTTCATGCACTGGAATCCCAAAGTGAGCCGTTTTGCAGTGAACTATATCTGCAGTGATTTCACCTTTAATTCGAATGCGGCAAATCGTGATTTCGGTTTCTCTCCGAAGTTTGATAATGGTGAAGCGTTGAATCGGACGGCCCATTGGTTCCGCTTGAATGGGCCGACAGAGGCACCGGTAATCAGCCCGGAGCCGGCAGTGTCAGGTTAGGCTTTTTCATGTCTGCTGAACAGACGACTCTCGGGATCTACCGCTGAAAGTCCTTTAAAATTTTCCTGCCTGAGAGCTTCATAAGCAGCCACTCCGACAGCCACTGAGATGTTCAGGGACCGGGCCTGTTCCATAATGGGGATTCGGACACAGCGTTCGGGAACGTCCTTGAGCAAAGAATCAGGCAGTCCGGCGGTTTCCTTGCCGAACACCAGAAATACCCTGCTCCCGTATTCCGCCTCATCATGACGATGCATGGCCTTGGTGGTGAAAAACCACAGGGGCGCATCGGGATATGCAGCCAGGAACGCTTCCCAGTTATCGTGTATTTCCACATCAAGATGCTGCCAGTAGTCCAGACCGGCCCGTTTCAGATACTTGTCGTCCAGTGAGTATCCAAGAGGACGAATCAGGTGCAGGCGGGCCCCCATGGCCACGCATGAACGGCCGATGCTGCCTGTGTTCTGTGGTATCTCAGGTTCGTGGAGGACAATATGCAATTCCATAAATATTCTTATCCGTAATAACGGTTCTGGAAATTCTGAACCTTGGAGATGGACAGTACCGTGGGTATGGCCCGGACGCTCTTGGATATTTTCTTGAAGTCCTCCCGGCTCTCCATTTCGACGGTAAAGAATCCCTCAAAGTCTCCTCGCTCGGTTTCGTCCAGGCTGCCGGAGATGAGGTGGCCCCGGTACTTTCGAATGGCCCCTTCTATCTCACTGAACAGATCGTGGGTGTAACGGGAGTGGATGCGGAATCGCTGTGTGTACTTGGAACTCGCCGTTTCCCAATCCACATGGATACGCCGCTCTTCGAAATCCTCAATACCTTTCAGATTCGGGCAATCCACCTTGTGGACGATTATGCCCCTTCCCCGGGAGATGTAGCCGATGATTCGATCGCCGGGAGAGGGGGAGCAGCACTGACTGATCTTGATCATCATATTGCGCTCATCCCCGATGGTGACTCCCACTTTGGTGGTGTCTTGAACATGGGTTTCCAGCTTGCCGACCCCGGAAGCTTCATCCACCGCGGCTGTGGCGTTTTCGTTTTTATTTTCTCTGTCACCGGCCGGTTTCTTTCTGGCAACGATATTCCGGTCGATCACAACATCGGCATCGTGTCGATTCAGCCAGTTCCGTATCTTGCTCCGGGCCCGGGTGCTCCGGACATGTTTGAGCCAGTTGACATGGGGATGGGCGCCGGGGGCGGTGAGAATCTGGATGGTCTGGGTATTTTTCAGTGGCCTGGTGAGGGGGATGATGGCACCGTCGGCCTTGGCACCCATGCAGTGCTCGCCGATTTCCGAATGGATGTGGTAAGCCAGGTCGATGGCTGTCGATCCCTCGGGGAGTTCCATAGGATCGCCTTTCGGTGTATAGACGATGATGGAGTCTCTTAAGACATCCTGCTTGATGGCATCAAGGAATTCTCCGGCATCATCGTCATGACTTTCATCACGGAGAGTCTTGATCTGTTTAACCATCGCAACCTGTCCGGGATGGATCTGGTCGGGAATCTTGCCTTCCTTGTAAGCCCAGTGAGCGGCAATGCCGTACTCGGCGGTTTCGTGCATCGTCCGGCTACGGATCTGAATCTCCAGTTGACGACCGCCCCCGGTGAGTACGGAAGTGTGTAGCGATCGATATCCATTTCCCTTGGGACGGGCAATGTAATCCTTGAATCGTCCCTCGAAGGGAACCCAGATTCCGTGGACCACACCGAGTAAGGTGTAGCACGCAACAGTGGATTCGCAGATGATCCTTACCCCCAGCAGGTCATAGATTTCTTCCAGATCTTTGCCCCGGTCTTTCATCTTGCGGTAAATGGAGTAGAAATGCTTGGCCCGGGTATCCACCTGAATCTTGAGGCGTGACTTTGCGGCGGCTCGTAAGAGGTCACCCTGAATTTTATCCAGATACTGCTTGCGCTCTTCATTCTTCAGCGCAACATGTTCGCTGATCTGGGTATAGATATCGGGCTTGAGGTATTTGAAACTCAAGTCCTCCAGTTCGGTCTTCAACGAGCTCATCCCGAGTTTCCCGGCCATCGGGGCGTAGATTTCCAGACATTCCCGGGCGATTCGCAGGCGCCGCTCATCCTCAAGGATGTACTGAAGAGTGCTCATATTGTGGCGTTTGTCGGCGAGCTTGATAAAAACGACCCGGAGGTCTTCGACCATGGCCCATACCATCTTGCGGAGGCTGGCCGCCTTCCGGGTGCTTTTCCCCACATCCATGTCATCAATTTTGGTGACCCCTTCGACGAGAGCTGCAACATCCCCTCCGAAGCGCTCCACCAGATCGTCTTTGCTGACATCGGTGTCTTCCAGTACGTCATGGAGCAGGGCGCCCTTGATGGCCGGGGGATCAATCTTGAAATCGATGAGTAATTCGGCGGTGCGTATGGGGTGGATAATATACGGTTCGCCGGATGCGCGTTTCTGCCCTTCATGAAGCTTACGCGACCAGTGCAGGGCTTTGAGAATGTCCCGGCGTTCCGAGCGGGGAAAAATATCCAGGCGTCCGGTAAAACGGCGAATCTC
>DAOVYP010000580.1 GCA_030635565.1 Spirochaeta sp.
CCCGGAATGACCTTTGACCCATTTCCATCTGACAGTCAATGTGTCATTGAGTTTTTTAAGCTGAAACCATAGATCCCTGTTTTTTACGGGTTTCCCCGCGGCTGTTTTCCAACTCCTAGCAATCCAGCCTTTCATCCATTCGCTGATGCCTTTCTGTACATACTGAGAATCGGTATGAACCTCGATATTCCTATGTGGTCCGAATATGTTGATGACTGATTCCAGGGCGTTGATTACAGCGGTGAGCTCCATACGGTTATTGGTTGTAGCATCATCGCCGCCGGACATTTCCCTGGGGTCTTCCCCGTCCTCAAGAATTACTGCGGCCCATCCTCCCGGTCCGGGATTTCCAGTGCAGCCGCCATCTGTATAAATTTTCAGTATTCCTGACATATCCTGCCTTTGTACCTTTCAATGATTGGATGGAACAGCATCTTGTCATCGAAGCTGCCAATCCGGAGAATTAAGATCATGACCTTACACGAGCTTCTCGACGAATACAATCTGGCTACCGACGATATCCGCTGGTCTCTCTGCATCAGACTCACCGAATCACTCATCCACAAACTGGAAACCGAAGGACCTGATGCCGTTACCAGGGAACTCTGGTTGGGGAATATCGGGGATGATCTTTACGACATGGAAGAACGTTGGACACGAGACCGGGGGGAGCGGCTTGAACGCGCCGTACTCGACGAAGGCCATCTTCGGGACGAGTTGGCCGTGATGACCCTGGACCGGATCAACCGCCGACGGAACTGATCCGGGAATTCACCCAGTCTTCAATCCCGTTGAAGACTCCGACAAGCTCCGATTCAGCCGCATCCGGATCCTCACCCCTCTCCGAACGGCAGGAGGCATAAAATTTAATCTTGGGTTCGGTACCCGAAGGCCTGGCCGTTACCATGCTGCCGTCTTCCAGAACAAATTGCAGGACGTTTGATGACGGAAGGTGGATGTCCCTGTCTATCGAGCCGTCGGCGATGTTCCTGGTGGTTCCTTCACGATAATCCAGTATCGACGAAATTGCTATTGAAGCGATTGAGGCCGGCGGCTCGTCACGAAGGGATGTCATCAGATTCGACATGATATCCTGGCCTTTCTGCCCCTCGAAATACCTGCTGATGAGCATTTCCTGCCAGTAACCGAAACGGGCCCAGAGCTCTTTCAGGTGATCCATCACCGTCATTCCCCGGGACAGGTTCCAGAGTGCCATTTCAGCGGTCATTGCGGCAGCGGAAACAGCATCCTTATCACGCACGGAAGTACCGATAAGGTAACCGTAACTTTCCTCCCCGCCGAAAACATAGGAATGTGTGCTGTCCGCCTCAAACTGGCGTATTTTCTCCCCGATAAACTTAAATCCTGTGAGTACACGGAAACTTCTGGCGCCGTATGAGTCGGCTATCCGATTCTGAAAAACGGAAGTAACAATGGTATTAACAAAAGCCGGATTAGCCGGAAGTCGTCCCTGCTCCTTGCGAGTCCGGAAGATGTAATCAGCCAGAAGTGCACCCAGCTGATTGCCGGTAATCAATACCCACTCCCCGTCGACGGGAA
>DAOVYP010000174.1 GCA_030635565.1 Spirochaeta sp.
ATTTTTTGCTTCAAATAATATCTCGCCAATCTCTGCTTTTTCACGTTTATAAAACAGGGAGACATCTCTCCCCACCATATCATTAATGAGTGTTTTTTCATCTAAAGAGGATATGTTATGGGTATTAATCTTTATTCCATCACGAATAACCGTAACTCTATCCGCGATAACAAAAACTTCATCCAGATGATGCGATATATAAATTATACTGATGCCTTCCTTGGCAAGTTTTTTTATAATGCTCAACAAATGATCAATTTCATTCTTACTGAATGAAGCTGTAGGCTCATCGAGAATCACTATTTTTGATTCCTGCACTAATGCTCTGGCTATTTCAACTGTCTTCTGTGCACCACTGCCAAGATGTCCAACAATATCGTAGGGAGAAATACTTGAATGCAAGAACTCAAGGATTTCACTTGTTTTATCAATCATTTCCTGGCTGTTAAGAATTAACCCATTTGTTAATTCGTTTCCTGCAAAAAGGTTGTCAACAACATTCAACAAAGGATACAGATTGTGTTCCTGATAGATAGTTTGGATGCCTTTCTCCATGGCATAACGCGGGGTGTTATTTGTCATTATATTGCCATCCAGAATAATCGTACCTTTATCCGGTATATATGCACCTGACAGTATTTTTATCAATGTAGATTTACCGGCTCCATTTTCACCGCAAATACCATGAATTTCGCCTTGAAATAAATCAAAATTAAAATCACTGAATACCTTAACACCTGGAAACGATTTATGGATTCCTTTCATTTCAAGAATAATTTTATCATTCACACCAATACACCTGTTTTTTGCCTTACTCAGATTAAAACATATACCAAAGCAGACATCATAAATCCCACATTCTATTATATACTATCAAATTAAAAAATGAAACCTGATTATCCTAATTGCACACCCATTTTTTCAGACTTGATACTGTCATAGAACTGAAAATAACAATTCCTCCAACTCGTAAGAAAAGGGAATAAACGGTCTGTAATTAACCCAGCGACGCATTGATAATTTTCTGATTTTTCCCTTGTTATCCTGCATTGTTCAAATCCAGGTGATCAGCAAGAAACTCACCGAATCGGGGATGGATTTCCTTGAATCGGAAGTAATTCGATTCATATCTTCTACTTCGCTCTTCATCAGGATCGATGGTATCCGTGAGCCGCACCATGGCCTCGGCGCCTTCCCGGAAATTCCGGAATCTGCCTGATCCCACTCCGGCAATTATGGCGGCACCCAGGGATCCTGCTTCATTCTCTGCTGTCCGGGTGAAGGGGCGCTCGAAGATATCGGATAGAAGTTTCACCCAGGTATCGGAGTGGCTGCCTCCCCCGACTACTCGAAATCCATCGAGTGGGAGTTCGGCCGGCAGATCATCGACATTTTCTTTCAGATAATAGGCAACTCCCTCAAGTACGCCTTTGGCGATATCGCCCCGGGTCGTGGCCAGGGTTAATCCGGAGATCATACCCGTTACTTTCTCGAGGAACTTCGGAGGGCCGGTCACGGAAAAGTTGGGGGAGACCAGGACAGAACTCGGACCTTCGGGCATTTCATCCATCAGATCTTCATAAATATTGATACCGCCCTTAACGATGCCTAAATCCCGTTTCTCGACAAGGAAAGTGTCTCTGAACCACTTCAGCAGGATGCCCCCCTGGTTGTAGATGAAAGTAACGTATCGGTCCGGTACGGCGTGGTGTTCTGTGTTGAGGCCTCGAGGCAGCATCACGCCTGAACCCGGCCTGGTGCGGAATGGTACGACAATGCAATGGAAAGTTCCCATGCCATACATTGCTGTACCTTCGTCCAGGACTCCGCAACCGAGGGAATTGGCGCATTGGTCGTGAGACCCTGCCACGAGAATCGGTTTTCCGCGAATACCCAGGTCTGCCGCTACAGCTGTGTTCATCTCCCCGACGACTGTTCCGGTGGGAACAAGTTCTGGGAGTTTATCAGTATCGAAATCCAGACGTTCAGTCAGTGCTGAGTTCCATGAGCGGTTTTCGATGTCGAACAGTAATGTCCTGTTGGCCAGCGTAAAGTCACAAACCGGCCGGCCGCCGAGCATAAAAAGAACAAAGCCACTCCATAACAGGAAATGATCAGCAAGATCGTAGATACGCGGGTTTTCTCTGGCTGTCCAGAGTAACTTGGTAAGGGCATAATTGGTGCCCAGGGGATTACCGTTGACCAAATAAAGCTCTTCGTCTGATATGATGTCCCTGATTTCATCCAGGTAACCGTTCCCCCGGATATCGAAATTCAATGGTGAATTCCCAAGTATGTCCCTATTTCCGGTCACAGGAACGAAAGCTTCTCCCATTGAACTGACGGAAACGGCTTCTATGACGTCCTCTCCAACAGCGTTAGAGACTTCCCTTACCACTGTTCTGACATCTTCCATCACCGCCGTTGAGTCAAGTTCAGCCAGGCCTCCGTGACCGGTAATCATGGAATATTCCCTATAGGCTTTCGCCAGGCGATTGCCATCGGCGTCAAACAGAACAGCCTTGCAGCCGATGGTTCCGAGATCGATACCCAGAAGAGCCATTACGATGTCTTACCCTAGAAGGCGGGAAGCAGTTCCCGCCACCATCAGCTCATCTTTCAAAATCTCCATTGTTCGAAGGTACAGGGCCTCGTCAGCTTTCGATTCGCCACCTTCAGCAAGTGTTTTCTCCCAGAGTTGACGGAGTTCGGTACCGATATTCATTTTACAGATGCCATGGGTGACAGCCTCCCTGACGTGAGTAAGATCTATGCCTGAACCCCCGTGAAGCACCAGGGGGACTCCAAGAGCTTTATCAATAATCGCCAGGTGCTCCTGATGAATCCGGGCCGTTACTTTTTTCTGCGAGGCTGCCGCACCACTGACGGCACCATGGATACTGCCGACTGCAACAGAGAGCCAGTCACAACCCGATTCCTGTATGAAGCGCCTTGCTTCCGCAACATCGGTGAATCCCTGCCCCGAAGCGAAAAGCTCTTCATATGGAGGTAGAGGGCCGGCCTCGTGCCCCAGGACCGCTCCCAGTTCCGATTCCACGGGAACGTTCCGGGTATGGGCTATTTCTGCTATTTCCCGTGTGGCCGCAATATTGCCATCCAGATCCAGGCGAGAAGCGTCTATCATTACCGAATCGTATCCCAACTCAAGGGCTTCTTCTATGATACTCCGGTAATTCACATTCTTACCGTCTTCATCGATTACAGGGACGTGATCGAGATGAAGCCTGACATGTTCGGGGTTGGCATGTTTCTCATACTCCCGGTACACAGCCTCCGGGCTTTCAGCTCCGAAGTTCCGCCAGTCGATTCGGGACACTTCAATGAGGGCAAATGAACCTGCATCGACAATGGCCCTGATCATCGGCTCAGTCATGGTCAGGTAGGCGACGTTCAGTGCGGGGATGAGGATTTTTTCTTCTCGTGCCCGGATCATGATGTCTTTGATATTGTTCAATCAGGAGCTCCTTTGTATTGCAACTTTCGAGAATTCAGGATGTAAGTGCTGTTGACTATTTCAGGTTTCAATTAAAAATCCGTTTCTTCAGCCGTTTTTCAACTGAATTTTAATAGGCTCATCCACCACAGCCTTGAGATTACGAATGGCCTTCTCAGCTTCGTTCATGGGGAAGGTGTGGGTAACCAGAGAACTCACATCTACCAATCCATGCTCAAGCATTCTCAAAGTTTCCGGCCAGACCATGGGAGCGAGCCAGGCTGAACGGATCTGCTTGTCGGCGGTATGGAAAGCCAGAGCGGGGATTCGGAATTTATCGTCTTCTTCAGGAAGACCGAAATGGACGATGATAGAGCAGTTACCACTGGTTTCTACGGCCTGCTCGAATCCTTCATTGGAGCCCGTAGCGCAAATTGTTCGATCTACAAGCTTACCCATATCCTTCTTATAGGACCCGGCAAGGTCGGCGGTATAATGAGGCGAAGAGGACTCTTTGATGTTGTAGATAAAGTCGACGCCCAGTTTTTTACCCGCTTCCAGGCGATAATCGCGAGTACCCACCAATGCAACTTTGCCGGCACCCAGAGATTTGGCCATCTGAACCATCATCAGTCCAATTGCGCCGGGGCCCCAGATCGCAACCAACTGACCGGGTTCAATCTCCAGCTTCCTGAAAGCATTTACAGCACAGGCCATGGGCTCAATGAAGGCCCCGTCGGAAAGGCTCATGCCCTTGGGTAACTTAAAAACTCCTGTATAGTCAGCCTTAACATAATCCGCCATTGCACCGTCTTTGGTGACGCCGTTCACCGTCATGTTTTCACAAAGATGGGTCTTACCGTCGTAGCACATCTCACAGGCATTACAGTACTGAACGGGATTCACCACCACTTTATCACCGGGAGCAAACAGTCCCTTCGATTTGGGAATATCTCCAACTTCCACGACTTCGCCGGTAAACTCATGGCCCAGGATCAAAGGACCTTTGCCGTCATCGGTACCCAGAGGGCTCATACCGAAAAAGTACGATATATCGGAACCGCATATGCCCACATAAATTACTTTTACCAGTACTTGATCCGGACCTACATCGGGGATATCCCGTTCCTCGAGCCGCATATCTTCCTTTTTGTAGAAAACCATGGCCTTCATCTTACCGTTCATCGTTTTACCTCCCGTATTCGGATATCAGACCATCGAGGAACTTTTTGTTCTCGGCAGTCGCCGTTAGTGCATCGGGGCAGAAACACAGATCAATGACCCACCAATCATCTTCATATCCCGCTTCTTCGAATGCGGGCATAATTGCATCGAAATCCAGCTGACCCGCGCCGAAAGGTGCATGTGTGGACGTCTCGCCGTCATGGAGGGTTCCATCGGAGTCACTGACATGGACGTGTCCGATATGTCCCCGGCACAACTCAATAAACTCCAGGATTCCCCCCGGTAGAATTTCTTTTTCTCCCATCTGTCGAGCCGCCTTTTCAGCACACATGCTTCCATGACAGATATCGAAAAGCAGTGAAAAATTGGGATGATCCACATGCTTCACCATAGTGATAACCTCAGATGGTTTGTTGAAGAGAAAACCCGGCTCGAATTCCCAGACCAGCGACACTCCGGCTTTGGCACACTCCTCTGCGGCGGAATTCCAGTTCTTCGCGGCATTAGTGAACGCAGTTTTATAATCGACCCCTTCGGGCAATCTCTCCGGGGATTCAGCCGAATTCACCCTGAGCTTGGGAATCCCGACATCGGTACAGATATCCAGGTTTGACTTGATGCAATCGAGATACTCACCGTTACAGGTCGTGATGACGGATGGGAAAGGAGCCGCCAATCCTGATCGCTCCAGACCGTTGTCATCGTAGAGTTTTCTCAAAATCCGCCTGTTCCTCGATGTGTTATTGCAGAAATATGGCTCATATGCCGCCACTTCGATTCCGTCGAATCCCAAACCGGCGACTGTCTCTACGGCTTTTTCCTGGGGTACAGGTGAACCACCCCATATATAAGCCCACAAGCCGATTGAGGATCGTTTC
>DAOVYP010000035.1 GCA_030635565.1 Spirochaeta sp.
GTCGGGGGTTCAGAAATGCCTGGCCGGAGAGGGTTACAGTCTCCTTTTTTTTCCGTCCTCGGCTTCGACTTCAAAAGAGAATGTCAGGGAGCAGCTTCGTAACAGCGCCGGTTGTGACGGTTATATCCTGTTCAGCACAGGATTCTGTCCTATGGATCATATTCTGCTGAATATCCGGGAACTGCAGGATATGGGAAAACCTTTTGCCACATTGAACGTCCCGAAAGTGCCTGAAATCATCAATCAGGTGATTATCGATGATCTCGAATCCGTACGGGGGCTGGAGTTCCTGCTGAGTGCGGGACATAAAAATATTCTCATGGTTCTGGGCAGGCAGCATGGCGAGCACATGCAGCTCATACTCTCGAAGTATCGCCGTATACTGAAAAAGTGGGCGATTCCCCTGGACAATGATTTGATCATGTTCGGTAATTACTCACACGAGGATACTTACCTGAAAGTCAGTCAATTTCTGGCTTCCAGAAGAGATATCACGGCAATCTGCTGCATGTCCGATCTGATGGCTTCCAGCGCGCTGGCCGCCGTCAAGTCCACCGGTTTGACCGTCCCGGGTGACATTTCCATTATCGGCCGGAACAATTCACTGTACGCCGTATTGGCTGATCCCCCACTGACGACAATCGATCTGAATATCAGCGAGGCTGGGTTCAAGGCCGCTCAACTGCTGCTGGATTCCCTGGAGAACCCTTCTGTATGCCGGAATATTATCCTGAATGGCCAATTGATCGAACGGGGCTCGGTGAATGAGAATTGATACGCTGTTTCTGAATGCCGAGGTGTACAACGTCTTCATTCGCCGGTGGACAGGGCTGGATGTTGCGGTATTGAAAGGACGTATCCTGCATACCGGGAACGCTTCGGATCATGATTTCCAACCGGACCGGATCGTGGAATGCGGAGGCCGGCCGCTGATTCCCGGCCTGATCGATATTCATCTCCATATCGAGAGCTCTTTATGCGCTCCTGAAGCCTTCGGACATGCCGTTCTGTCCCGGGGTGTCACAACAGTTGTTTCCGAACCTCATGAAATAGCCAATGTCTTCGGTCTGGATGGAATTGAGGAGATGATCCGGGTTTCCTCCGGCTCTCCGATAGATATTTTTTACGGAGTCCCCAGTTCGGTTCCTTCCACGTCTGCCGAGCAGGAAACAACCGGCGGAATTATCATGCCTGAAGACGCCGTGAAATTGTTCCGTAAGTATCCTGAGGTGATTTGCCTCGGGGAGGTAATGAATTTCACATCTCTCGCCAGAATGGAAGCCGGGCGAACAGCTGAAATGATCGCTACGGTCAGAAATGCATACCCATTGGCCGCGATCGAAGGGCACTGTCCATCCATTCGGGACCTGGAACTGGCGAAGGTTCTTTACGCCGGAGTGGATTCGGATCATTGCCTTCAGGATCCCGAGGGGATGAAACAGCGGTTTGAGAATGGAATGTTCGTGGAAATCCAGGAGAAATCCCTATCGAAGGAGATTGTTCAAATTCTGAAAGACGGCAGTTCCGAAGGTCTATACTGTTTCGTCACCGATGATGTCCCGCCGGATATCCTGATCAGGGACGGACACCTTGATTTCATCGTCAGGAAAGCCCTGAAAATGGGACTTCCCCTGGGACATGCCGTAACGGCTTCTTCCTGGGCCCCGGCCCGCAGGATGGGATTCAGGGATCGGGGTGCCGTTTCTCCCGGGAAGCTGGCCGATCTGTTGCTTCTGGAGGACGACTCTTCGGATTTCCAGATCAGGAAAATCTTTCGCAGGGGGGAGGAAGTCAACTTCGGCATACAGCCTGTTACTACCGGACGCTTGCATTCTCAGTTCGGAAAGAGATTCAAGGCCAGCCTTCACCTGAATGAAAATGATATCCGTGAGGATATGTTTATCCTGAGCCCGCCGAATGCCGGATCGACGGTCAGAATTCTCACAATGGAGAAGAATCGGGAAAACACCTATACGAGGGAGAGTTCGATCGAACTTCCCCTCCGGAACGACCGGGTTATCTGGGAGCACTCCAACGGGAATCTGGTGCTGGTAGTGGACCGATACAGTGGTGATGCCGGTTTTGCCCGGGGGTTCATAACCGGGTGTTATTTCCGCGACGGTGCAGTTGCGACGTCCTATGCCCACGATCATCACAATCTGCTGGCGGCGGGTGATAATCCCGGGGACATGGAAACAGCCATGAAATGGGTCATCAGAAATCAGGGCGGCATCTGTGTTGTTTCCAATGGCGAGATTCAGGCTTCGATGGCTCTGCCGGTGGGAGGCATACTCTCGGAGGAGCCTATGGAAATTCTCTCCGACGAGGTAGAGGGAATCGTCGGTTCAATGAGATTACTGGGATTCGAGCACCGGAACCCCCTGATGTCTTTCAGTACCCTCACGCTTCCGGTAAGTCCGGATATCAAGATTACCGATCGCGGTATTTTTCGTACCGGTGATGGATCTTTGCAGAATCTGTTCCTTCCTGTTTCCCAGAGCTTAAATCACCGATAACACAATGGTAAAAATCACCATGGACAACAGCGCCACCGGATACACAGCCCCGTAGCCGGTGGCCACATCGTCACAGCCTGTCGCTTCCACCGCCGCACCCAGTCCAGGGGTGCTGGTCATGGCTCCGCAAAGTGCGCCGGCCAGTAGAATCTAGTTAAGCTTCAATACGTATCGCCCGAACAGATAGCCCAGACCGATTGAGAACAGAGCGACACCGAGGGACAGCACCAGAAGCGGCAGGCCCCCGGTGGCCATGGAATCCACCGCCCGATAACCGTAGCGAAGACCCACCACCGACAGGAAGAGCACAATTCCCAGTTCCCTGACCGCAGAAAGGGCGGCGGTCGGCATCCGGAAATCCAGAGGCCCCAGCCGGCCTATGAAACCCAGAACCAGACCGGTTGTGAGAATGCCGCCTGTCGATCCCAGCCCGACTCGTCCGAGAGAGCCCAGGGGAACTTTCAGGGCGCCGATCAGGTATCCCAGGGTCACGACAACAAAGAATTCCAGTGGACGGAATTTTCCTTCCGTGGCCGGATCGGATTCCGGATCGATATCCAGATCTTCACAGAACGCCTGGTTTTCCTTCCCGGTATCCAGTTTGAAGATAACCGGAATCAACTGCATGGCGAGAACGACGATGAGCACGCCGGGGATGTACCCGACGGCATAGCCGAATCCCACGGCACTTTCCGCCTCCGGGCCCCGGCCCGCAACCTGTTCCAGTGCTGCCGCCAGTCCCGGGGAACTGGTGAGAGCGCCGGTGGAAACGCCCGGTATCGATCCGGGTGTGACTCCGGGAATAACCCGGGCCAGACTCCAGGATGCCGTGGCGCCAATCAGCGGTACAAGGGCACCCAGAGCGAGGAGTTTGAATCCATAAACCTTCACCACCTTACCCAGATACCGGGCGGACGCCAGGGCTACGGCGCCGATGAATAGAGCCAGGGCCAGGTAGAACATATCGGTACGAATAACCCCTTCTGCCAGCAATCGTACCTTCTCGGAGCCGCCCGCGGTTCTGACCACGATCCACCCGGCGGCCAGCCCGACGAACAGGGTTCCGGAAGAACCCAGGGAGAACTGCCCGATACGGATCCGCCCCAGAGCCAGTCCGAGGCTTGCGGTTATGGCCAGCAGGGCCAGCGGGTTGGTCAGTATGTCCCTCATGGCCGCGATCCCACCGACAGGGTGGAATAGCCCCGCTCCGATACCAGGCTCAGGCCTCTGTCAAAGGCTTCATCATTTTCCGAGCCTTCTCCGTATCGGCGGTGCAGGATTCGTCGGACGGCTTCGGGGTCCACGGCGGCGGTCAAAGCGCAGAGGATGCCCAGAAGTGTGATATTTGCGCCCCGTCCGTTCTCGAGGATGGGCATGGGAATGCGTCGTGCGTCTGTTTTATCATCTACTTTCACGGCCTCCTCATCGAAAATCAGGATTCCCCCGGGGCGGAGGGCTCCGGTATGGGCCGTATATCCCCTCTGGTGCAGGGCGGCCAGGACATGGGCCTGTTCTATTTTTGGATATAGAACTTCCCGGTCACTGATGATGACATCGGTTCGTGTCAGGCCTCCCCGGGCCTCGGCGCCGTAGGATTGGGATTGGGTGGCGAAGCGGCCTTCTTCCAGGACTGCCGCCTCGGCCAGGATGATACCGGCTGTAATGATTCCCTGGCCTCCGATCCCCGTGAAAATCAATTTCAGCATCACGGAGCCTCACTTACAGCATTCCGGCAGAGTTCGGCATAGGCTTCGCCATAGTCGACGGCATCCCGATCCACGAATACGCCCCGGGGAATGAGTTCCGGGTTTTCTTCCAATTCCTTTGAGCCGATTTTGACCGTCCCGTCCCTGAACGCCTTGAGCATCTCCGGAGCATCCCCCGTGTTGTTTTTCCTGCCGTAATAGGTGGGGCACTGGCTGAATACCTCGACGACGGAAAATCCCTTGTGTGTTATGGCTCCGGTCAGCATCTTCTGGAGTTCCCGGACATGAAACGTGGTAGTCCGGGCGGCATAAGTGGCGCCGGCGGCCTTGGCCAGATCCATGGCATCGAAGGCCGGATCAATGCTGCCACGGGGAGCGGTGGTCGCGGTGGTTCCCGGTCCGGAAAGCGGGGAAAACTGCCCTCCCGTCATTCCATAGATATGGTTATTCATAATGATGGCGGTCATGTCGAGGTTCCGCCGGGCGGCGTGGATAAAATGATTGCCGCCTATGGCCAGGGCGTCACCGTCTCCCATCGGGACGATGAGGGTGAGTTCCGGTCGGCTCATCTTGATGCCCGTGGCAAAGGCCAGGGCCCGGCCGTGCAGGGTGTGCATGGTGTGAAAATCCACATACCCGGCCATTCGGGCGGAGCAACCGATTCCGGTGACCATGACGATATCTTCCTTGGGAAGACCAAGCTCATCCACCGACCGGAGCAGGGCGTTCAATACGGTCCCGTGGCCGCAACCCGGGCACCAGAGATGGGGAAGAAATCTTTTCCTGACGTAGTCCTGAACATTCATGCCCACACCCCCTTTCCGGCGATTATTCGGAGCACTCTCCTGATATCCGGCGGGGTGATGAAACGTCCGTCTATACGGTTGGCCAGGAACACCCGCTCCGGATGCCGGGCCACCCGCCTCACCTGTTCAAATACCTGTCCGAGGTTCATTTCCACCACGACGGTTTCATTCGCTTTTCCCAAGGCATCCCGGACTTTCCGCTCAGGAAACGGCCACAGTGTTTCCAGTTCCAGAAGACCCATGCGAACACCCTTATCCCTGGCTTCATACACGGCTTGACGGGCGGTCCGTGCCGCCGAGCCGTAGGATATGAGCAGGGTTTCAGCGTCTGCGATCTCGTATTCCCGGGTGAATGTGAGTTCGTCTTCCCGTCCTTCAATTTTTTCCACCAGGTGACTCAGCAATCCCCTCACCACCGAAGGATCGGTGCTTGGAAAACCCCACATGTCATGATAAAGCCCTGTGACATTGTAGCGGTGAGCTCCGCCGAAATCGGACATCGGCAGCCTTCCGTCTTCCCGGGCCAGGTAGGGCCGGTAGTCCACGTCCCGGGGAACGGAAGTCATCAGGCGCTCAACCAGTGGAATCTCACCTTCCGGGGGAATCTCCAGACGCTCTCTCATATGCGCTATCAGTTCGTCGTAAAGAAGTATCACCGGTGTCCGGAAGGTTTCGGCCAGATTGAACGCCCGTACTGTATTCTCGAAAAGAGCCTGATGGCTTCCTGCCGTCAGGGTGATGATGGCGTGATCCCCGTGAATTCCCCATCGGGCCTGATTCACGTCTCCCTGGGAAACCTGGGTGGGGAGGCCCGTTGAGGGGCCGCCGCGCATCACATTGACGATAACGCATGGGATTTCCGTCATCACCGCATACCCGAGAGCCTCCTGCATCAGGGAAAATCCGGGACCGCTGGTAGCCGTCATAGCCTTTTTCCCGGTAAGGGATCCGCCGATTACGGCACAGAGGGAGGCTATTTCGTCTTCCATCTGAATAAATGTGTGTCCTCTGGGAGGAAGTTCCCCTGAGAGCATCTCGGCGATTTCAGAAGAGGGAGTTATGGGGTAGCCGGCGAAAAAATCCATACCGGCATACAGGGCACCCAGGGTGCAGGCCTCGTTACCCTGGACGAAACGTATGTCTTTCATACGGAAACCTCCACCCTGCGTATTTCAATGGCCAGATCCGGGCAGAGTCGTTCACATAAACCGCAACCCGTGCAGGATTCCTCGTCGGTCGCCCGGGCCTTCTCTCCCGGTACCACCGACAACGCTCCCGTTGGACAGAATGCCGCACAAATGCCGCAGCTCTTGCACCAGTCCGTTTTTATATGAATTATATTATGCCGGATACTCATAATCCTTTCTATGCCGGGCGGCTGTAATCGTCAACAGTTGGAAGTCGAAAAGATGAATAAATCAGGAAAAAGAAATTTATGTATAAAAAACATCAATTCTCAGTGTGAATGTCATGTTGTGATTTTTAGGGTGGATTGCCGGCGTGAAATAAGGCACCATAGAGATGAGATTCTTTCAAAATTGCCATTTTGATAGAATCTCTATATGGGGTCGAATACTTGTTTTATTATAATATAATAAAACAAGTATTCTAAAGGTCTGAGTAATTTCAAAAATGCTCGATTATTGAAATTACCTCAGATATATCCATTTTTACTTATATTTAGAGTAATTGAGTTTTTATGTCCGGGAAAAAAGAAGCGAAGATTGAACAGCTTATTGACTTGATTATGGACAAAGGACCTTTGAAGGACCTGCTCTCCGATATCGGTGTCTTTATCATTGATTACAACGGCAAACGAGTAGTTCCCAGTGGACTATGGAAAGACCTCGGATATTCTGATACTCACTCATTCGATCATTCCTGGACGCAATATCTGCATCCGGAAGACCGGAAGCGGGTCGAAGCCAATTTGAAGGATCTTTCCAACGGCGGGACGGAGGTTTTCTGGGAAGTCTATCGTCTGAAAGATCATTCCGGAGGCTGGCGATGGATCGCCAATCGCGGCGGTGTCGTACTCAGGAACGATGATGGAAGTCCCTCGGTCTTCATCGGTGCAGATAAGGATATCACCAGTATCAAGCAAGCTCAGGAAGAAGCGTCTCACCGTGCCCGTGAGGCCGGGACCCTGAGCGCCACCATCGAGGTTATCACCTCCAGTCTCGATCTGGATGAAACTGTTCAACGTATACTCGAGCAGGCTCGGCGGGTGGTTCCCTACGACCGGGCTACGGTTCAGATTCTCCATGACGGGAATCTGCAGGTGATCGGGGGCCTGGGATTCTCCGATATCAACCTGATAACTGATCTTCGATTCCCCTATCCTGAAGAAGGCTCTTTAAGCACCAGAGCCATTCAGGAGCGCCATCCCTGGATGAGCAATGATGTACAGGATGATTTCCCGCGATTCGTACAGGTGGAGGAAGGGAAACCAACCAAATCCTGGATCGGTGCTCCCCTTATCGCCCATGGAGATGTCATCGGTCTCATCTCTTTCGATAGTACGAAAAAATCATTTTATACCCGCCGTCATCTCGAATTGGCCAGGGCTTTTGCCGGACCTGTCGCCATCGCTCTTGAGAACGCCCGTATGCATGGGGAAACCTATAAGCTTGCCATGGTGGACGCCCTGACGGGTATCGGCAGCCGCCACGCCTTCGATCTCAACAGTCGGTTTCTCTTCGAAAAAGCCCGTCGGGAAGAACGGATGATTTCCATGGCCATGCTGGACCTGGACCGGTTCAAGGAAGTCAATGATGATTTCGGGCATCAGGTTGGTGATGTTGTTCTGAAAGATGTGTCCAGGGCTTGTGAAAAAGGTTTGAGAACTACCGATTTGATAGCCCGGTACGGCGGCGAGGAAATCGCCATTCTCTTACCCGATACCAAAGTGGAAGTAGCCGCTGACATCATCGAACGTATCCGAAAGGATGTTTCACAACTTCAATTCGAAGGCGTAGACCGTTCGGTAACCATCAGCGCCGGAATTTCCGGGTGCAAACCCGACCGGGTATCTTCTCTGACGGAGATAATTCGAGAAGCCGATGCAGCCCTTTACAGAGCCAAGGCCAAAGGACGCAACTGCAGCGTCGTACATTAATCGGAGTATCGATGTTCGACCATGTTTTTTTCTTTATTTACATCTTCACCGTCGGCGTTACATTCGCCGTCGTATCATTGAGTCTTCTTTACTGGCTGAGAAAGAGAAATCCCGGAAGGTTCAACACGTTTCTTTTCATCGCCTATCTTGCGATTCTTCTGCTGCTGGCCGGGGTGCGATTTTACTGGGAAGAACTGCTGGCAGGCGGGCGAGGCGTCATCATCGGCACCGGTATGGCGGAATTCGCCGGATTTGCGCTTCTTCTCTATTACCTCCCTGCAACGGTGAATCACATCATCGGCCGTCACTGGACGGGTTTGAGGATGATGGCCTCAATAACCGCATGTACAGTGTACTTCTCACTGGGTGCGGTTTACCTGCTCACCGGGTTTCTGAAACCCATATCCCTGGCCGCCGGACTCATCTATTTTCTCGCCTTGACGGTGATTCTCATAGATATTGTCAGGAGCATACCCCTCATACAACGGGGCTCTACCCGGGTGACTGTCCTGGTGATAACTTTCCTCACCATCACATTCCTGCCGCTGGTGATGGTCGGGCGACTTCTTGGAGATACCATCGGCCCATGGGCCGTCAGCTATTCGATAAGATTTCTCTTCCTGTCCCTCTATTATTTCTGGATGGCCCTGGCCGGTATCGTTTTCTATCTGCGTGAGATGAGTTCCTCAGACGCAGTCGTCACGCCGATTCATATGGTACCCGAGGATCTGCCCCTCACCGGCAGGGAGCGGGATATTGCTGAATCCCTGGCTCAAGGGCTCACTTACGGGGAGATTGCCGAGAATCTGGGAATCAGCCCCAATACAGTTCGCAATCATGTGGCTAATGTCTATAAGAAGTTGTCCGTGCGCTCGAAAGTTGAACTGATCGGGGTACTCAGGGGAGAGCGTCAGTATTAGTGAGGTGTCCCGTAAACACCCCCATATGTGAGGGTCACATTCCGGGGGCGGGGCTGTCCTGGAGCATTGCGAATAAGCCACCATCGTTCCAGCGGTACTTGCCTTTCAGACTCCGTTCCGACGAACTTTCGGGATACCACGTTAGCTGCGTCCTGTGAGGGTGGTATCTTCAAAGACAGAAAAATATTAGTTTACAAGTATGATTAACCGAGTCGCACCAGTTCTTTCAACCAGCCGCTTGTTCCAGGATGTTCCTGTCGAAAAGTTACCGGGTTTACTGAAATCAGTGGATGCAAAGTTCGAAGAATACTCCGACGGGAATATCGTCCGGCATCAGGGCGACATCTACGATGCTCTGATAATCGTTGCTGAGGGGAGTCTGGAAGCCCGGATTGACGACAGTACCGGGCGGGGGATGACGGTAGAGCATTTCAGGGCTCCATCGGCGGTGGCGACGGCGGTTCTCATCAGTTCGAATCCCGTGCTGCCGGTAAATCTGATCGCCAGGGAAAATGTGACTCTTGTCTGCATAGGAACGAAGAATATTTTCAGTCTGTTTTCCCGGGAGCCGGGGGTGCTCAAGGCCTATATGGCGGATGCGGGTGACAAGGTGAAGTACCTGGCTGAAAAGGTTCGCCTTCTCAGGTTCGGTTCTCTGCGTCAGCGGATTGCGGGTCATCTCCTGGCCCTGGCTGCCGAGCAGGGAACGAATCATCCCCGGTGGCGATACGGGCGTGAACAGACGGCGGACCTTCTGGGTGTGGCCCGGCCCTCACTTTCCCGGGAATTGTCGCTGATGGTGCAGGAAGGGCTCATCGAATCGATGGATCGGAACCATGTCCGGATAAGGAGTTCCAGGCTCAAGCTTCTGCTGGAAGAAGGCTGACCTCGGGCAGGTTCCCCTGCCCGAGTTGGGGTCAGACCAGGATCGGTTCCCGGACTCCCATGAACAATTCAACGTCTTTTTCGACGCTTTCTCCGATTCCGGCAATCCCGAAGTTTTCAACCAGCACTTTGGCCACATTGGGTGAGAGGAAGGCCGGAAGTGTGGGGCCGATGTGGATGTCTTTGATTCCCAGGTGCAGAAGTGCCAGGAGGACAATAATCGCCTTCTGCTCGTACCAGGCGATGTTATAGCTGATAGGCAGTTCGTTGATGTCCTCCAGCTCGAACACTTCCTTGAGTTTCATGGCGATGACGACCAGTGAATAGCTGTCGTTGCACTGCCCGGCGTCCAGGACTCTCGGAATTCCGCCGATTTCACCCAGGGAAAGTTTGTTGTACCTGAACTTGGCGCAGCCGGCGGTGAGAATCACAGTGTCGTCCGGCAGGGCTTCGGCGAAATCCGTATAGTAGTTACGGCCTTTCTGACGACCGTCACAGCCGGCCATCACGAAGAATCGTTTTATAGCGCCGGTATTGACGGCATTCACGATATTGTCCGCCAGGGCGAGAACCTGGGCGTGGGCGAAACCGCCTGTGATGGAACCGGTCTCGAGTTCAGCAGGAGCCCGGCAATCCCCGGCATGTTCGATGATGGCCGAGAAGTCTTTGGGATTGTCACCTTCGCGGTCGGCGATATGGGTGACTCCCGGGAAACCGGCGGCACCGGAGGTGTAAAGCCGATTTTTGTAGCTTTCCTTCGGAAGTACCAGGCAGTTGGTGGTAAGGAGTATGGGGCCGTTGAAAGATTCGAATTCCCTGGTCTGGTGCCACCAGGATGAACCATAGTTGCCTTTCAGATGGCTGTAGGCTTTCAACTCAGGATAGTAGTGGGCCGGCAGCATCTCGCTGTGGGTATAAATATCAATTCCGGCATCTTTTGACTGTTCCAGCAGTTCCTTGATATCCCGTAAATCATGACCACTGATGAGAATCCCCGGACGATCGCCGACGCCGATATTCACTTCTGTAATTTCGGGATTACCGTAGGCACCGGTATTGGCCCCGTCGAGCAAGGCCATGGCCGTTACCCCTTTTTCTCCCGTTTCCAGAGTCAGGGCCACGAGTTCGGTGACTTCCAGAGAGTCATCAAGGGTGGCTGCCAGCGCCTTTCGTGTGAAGGCGTACAGTTTGTGGTCTTCGCTGCCCAGCTTTTCGGCATGCTCGGCATAGGCTGCCAGGCCCTTCAGACCGTAAACGATAAGTTCCCGCAGGCTGCGGATATCTTCATCCCCGGTGGACAGGACTCCAACCACCGCGGCTTTTACCGGATATTCA
>DAOVYP010000204.1 GCA_030635565.1 Spirochaeta sp.
TATTTCCGGGGTAAGGATCCCATCGGCAATCAATTCGTCGTTGATCTGCCTTTCGAGTTTTACAATTCTCAAGGCGGCACGACATGCCCGCAGCGGATGGTCTTTCTGATCGAGAGGTGCGTTCCAGAAAGCGATGATGGCATCGCCTTCATATTTATCGATGGTACCTTGCTCATCAAGAATGATGTCGCTCATCGGTGTCAGATATCGTTTGAGAAGCTCAAATAGTCTATCAGAGGAGCCCAGTTTCTCCGTAATTGTCGAAAACTTCTCGATGTCGGTGAACATGGCGGTTATAACCCTCGTCTCACCTCCCAGTTTGAGCATGTCAGGATTATCCTGAATCTTTTTGACGACATCCGGTGAGATCACCTGGTCGAAGGCGTCCTGAATGAATGCCTTCTCTTTCGACGTGGATATGAAGTTTCCGATGATGGTACCGAGATAAGCCGAAAGTAACGTGAGTAATATCGGCAGTAAATTGATATAAGTACCTGTGAATACAAAAACCGCTCCGACGGCGGCAACGGCAACAATGAGAAATGACGCCCCCACGATTGTGTTGGCAACAGAATTCTTACGGCTGAAGTTACTCAGCAGTGAAACGAGAAGTCCGGCAAACAATGCAATAATGCCGGTGATCCAGATCGGTACCTCTCTCAGGAATTCTCCCTGAAGCAGGGAATTGTACACGGCACCGTAGATACCCATGTTCATGTATTTCCGTTCAAAAGGATTCGCGCCGTAATCTGTTGTACTGGTGCCGGTATATCCGGCTACGATAGTGGCTCCTTCCAGGCGATCACGAAGGAACGAACGGTAGATTTGAATTTCCTCCAGAATGATTCGGGATTCGGAGAACAGGTAGGGGATTCTATTTATCAGATCACTGTAAAATTCGAAATCCTCATCGGGCAATTCGGGATCATCAAGAGCTGTTTCCAGGTCCCATAAAGCCGTCGCCTCAGCGTCCCCATTGAGAAAAACACCCACCTCTTTCAGAAAATCGTCTCGGTACAGGCCGTATTCTCCAGCCCTGGATCCGTCTCCTGCATCCAGCATCGCCGTCTTCATACCTTCAAGGTCTGATTCAAACGAGCTCAAGGGCTGTGCTGAATTCCCGTAGAAATCGGAACTGACACCGTAATTTTCCAATTCATTGATGAACAACGATAAATCTTCCATCAGACGATCATGGTAGTAGAGGTAGAAAAAAGAGAGGCGATGGGCCGGGTTGGTCGGATCAAATCCTTCCGCCTCACGTTTGTTCAATGGGGTCCCGTCAAAGAGACGCCTGGGCCAGTTGATGAGGAATTTCCCGTCTTTATCCAGGGGTATGATGAGGTCGCCAACTTCCATACTCCCCTTGTTGACTGTAATGTGCGGGCGGCCGGCTCTTACCCACCAGGTACCGAAACCCATGTGGGTGTAGTAATTGCCCTCATGTTTATAGATCACATCAATTCTTCGCCGTACACCGTCCGGATCGATGTACATTCGGGGAAAACCGGCCCAGGCGGCTGAGCCCAATACCTGAAAGATTGAAGGGAGAATTTCTGTGGAGCTTTCAAAAGGATCGTCATTGAGAGTCAGATAATCATTAATCCGAAGATTCTCCTCGGCATAAGCACGAAGTTCCGGCGGGATGGTTTTATCCGGATCTTCCGTCATGTTGATTGTGGCGGATACGTCTCCAAGATAGGCTATGGCCTTTCCCAGATATTCATCCCTGGAATAAGTAATGCTGCTGACCGCACTATACAGCTGATCGCCGGCATCTGAACCGACGGCTTCAAGATCCTCGAGATATTCCAAAGCTTCAGCACGGCTCAGGCTGCCGCTGAGTATCAGATCAACCAGCTGACGCTGATATTCGGTGATATTGGTAAACGTTTCATTGATATCAATTTCAATTCCATAATCAAGGTAGTCAAAGTCAATTCCGTCTTCACTGCCGTCGACGAATTCGATATCGAGCATAGTCCAGGCCGGTTCGAATTCCTTCATCAGGATCAGACCATCGGCAAAGATATCCCTCGGCAGGGGATACTTGTCAACTTCGGTAATTGTCGGATCGTCGACTTCCAACAGCAGAATACTCGTATCTTCATCAATACCGGGTTTAATATGGAGCATCAGATCGAACAGACGGCTGTCGATAGTTCGATAGAAATCAACATTGAGAAGGCCTGTGAATAAAACGGCCGCAATCAGGGTTATTGAGAATGGAGCCAGAAAACGTTTCATCGCGTATTCCTCCGTAACCATTTTAGTATAGATGGGAATTGGAAAACACTCGTTCCTTAAGAGATTTTCATGACTCTGGATCCATGATGATGAATATTCTTATTGCTCTGAGTCACATGCGGTTATATTGAACGAAAAAAATGAGAAAAATCCGGTATTAACGGATAAACACCATATATACTATTTAATTCCCGTATATTAAGAATTGGAACCTTTCATCATGTCTTTGAATACTCCGATAATCTTATCCGGATTACCAATGATAACCCCGCGCCAAATGGGTAATCGTCCACCCCCTTTCCCCGAAAACGGTACAAGAACAGTGTTCCTGAAGCTGTTGAATCCGTTATCACCGGCATCATTCATATAAAGAATCCATGGTATCAGGCCGTCTTCAGATGCCCCGCCGATCAGGAAAACGGATGAGAAATCGACAGTCTGAAGAACTTCCAATACAGCCTCCATACGTTCTCTGCCCCCGACGATGTTTTTTGCAATAATCCCGGTGCGGCCCGTTTCCCTGAGCCAGGATTCAGCCAGCATCCGTCCAATCTCACGGTCGGCCTCTTTCAATGAATTCCGGGCTGACTGAACATCCTCCAGTAGTTTTTCCACCCTGGTCGTGGATTCTTCAGGACTGCATGAAAGTGAAGTTTGCAGCCGCTTTCCCTCTTTTGACAACAGTCTTGCCCGCTTTATCGCCCGGTCTCCGATGAGCCACTTCAGTCGTATCCGTCCCCGGAGTTTTTCCGAACCTTCGAAAAGAATCAGTCCGATGGAGGCCGTATTATCGAGATGTACTCCACCGCAGCCGATCTGATCGATGCCCTCGATATCCACAATTCGGATCGGACCGCTTTGCGACTCATCGGTGGCCTTTAGCGGTCTTCGCAGCTCAACCCCGTCTAATTCCCCGGGCGTCAGATACCTGCTGTAAACCGCGTGGTTTCCGATGATCCATTCGTCGCAAGCCGCCAGAACCCGGTCAATCAGCTGTGTATCGGAAGCATCGGCTGAACCCTCGACTTCAATCCCGATGTAATCAGCTCCCAGGTGAACCGAAACCGTATTCAACCCTTCGTGGGCGAGGGCCGCTGAGAGAAGGTGCTGTCCGGTGTGCTGCTGCCGGGAATCCCAGCGGAAATCGGAATCGACACTGCAGCAAACAACTTCACCGGCGGTAACAGGGTACTTGGAGGAAATCTCGTGAATGATCCGATCATTTTCCTTGCGCACGGCGATGAGAGGCCTGCCGTCGATTTCACCCCGATCCGCCGGCTGTCCGCCGCCTCCGGGGTAAAAAGGTGTCCGGTCCAGCACGAGGCTCCACCCACCGCCGGCAGGTAGCGATTCCACCACAACAGCGTCGGTTTCGCATAAATCCGGATTGGTCCAGTAGAGGGGTAGTTCTTCCATGGAGAAGATTCTAACAGATAGAGGCCGGAGGTTTTTAAAATATTCGAATAATTATGAGGTGTCATTACCTGGAGCGGAGCAAGGGTGTGTTAATAGGATTCGACTACCAAACCTGAAATTCGGCTGAAATGATCTGTGTCCCTGGTAATCAGAGGCATGTTCAACATTTTTGCCTGACATCCGATCAGCAGATCCATCTGGGGTATCATTACACCTCTCCTGACCAGATCCTCATAGACTTCTCCATAAATCACTTCAAACCCGGCACCCGGATATACAACTCTTAATTGCTCCAGTAATAATTCAACGTGACGACGTTCTTTGGAAGGATGGGAAGATGTCTCAACACCACCCATAATTTCACAAACTGAAAATAATGAAATATTCAGTAACAGATCGCTGATAGAAAGTAACTTCTGAATTGCGGGACCCTCAGTTTCCTTTTTTGATTCTCTCATCACATCAATCAGAAAGCATGTATCAAGAAACATCAGATTTTTACATCGTCCGGAAAATTTGTATTTCTTTCAGCAATAATATTTTCCATATGGGAAAGGAAATCATCAGAAACAGCTAGATCCTTCAACCGGAGCAGTAAATTACCTCCGGTTTTCCCTTCCTCTCCAATTGTCCGTTTAATAACTTTGCTGAATGATTCCCCATTCCGTTTTCTTGAAGCCAGAAGAGAGTACGATTCCATGTCTATGGTAATGGTTTTTACTGCTATGCACTTACCTAAGGAATTTGTCAAAAATGTTTTCTTTGTTAATGGAAAAAAACGGATTTCCGTCAATTATTTCTCAGTCAACAGGCTATCCGACCCAGAACAATGCATCTGAATTGTCAAGTCGCCTCCTGTAATTCCGATGATAGAAAAAGAGGACCGCCGACAACGATGGTCCGGGGGGGATGAATGATCAGAGGATTGTATACAGGGGCCAGCGGAATGCGGGCTCAGGAGCACCGTCTGGATGCTCTGTCAAACAATCTGGCCAATGTTGATCTGAACGGCTACAAAAGGGACACATCGGTACACAAGGCGTTTCCAGAACTCATGATTCGCCGCTTTGAAGACAACGGGGTATTCCGCTTCCCTATTGGCAGCGTGGACACCGCTCCGGTAGTGGGGAAACTGGGGACGGGTGTCGAGTACAACGAGTCTTATACGATTTTCGAACAGGGTTCCCTGAAGGTCACCGAAAATACATTCGATCTGGCTCTCGAGGACGAGGGTTTTTTCACCGTGAACACCCCGCAGGGAATTCGTTACACCCGCAACGGTTCATTCTGGCTCGGCAAGGAACAGATTCTGGAAACAAAAGACGGTTTCC
Source organism: Spirochaeta sp. (assembly GCA_030635565.1). Lineage (GTDB taxonomy): Bacteria > Spirochaetota > Spirochaetia > DSM-2461 > DSM-2461 > UBA2779. The sequence continues at coordinate 4,995 of DAOVYP010000204.1, forward strand.
CGGTGATGGGTGAAAACGGCATCATCCGGATAACCGAAGACCACGTTTCCATCGA
>DAOVYP010000084.1 GCA_030635565.1 Spirochaeta sp.
AAGGCGCCACATCAATCAGTTCCCGCCAGATATCACCGACATCCCTGTTTCCCTCAGTTATAAGCGTCGACAGGTAAGTACTCTCCGCCAGAGCTTCAAGACGGTTCAGTGCATCGCTATGATACTCCAGCGCCAGATGTTCACCGGCCTCAAGGGCCTGACCATTCCCGGGAGCCAACCATAACTCAATGGCCGTCCTCAGATACAGGGTGGAAAGCAAACCGATTGGAAGTGCCGTTACGAACACAATCAGTGCAAAAGCCCCTATAAGCCGAATACGGAGCCTGCTGCCCGGAACGCCGGCCCTCTGTTGAACGATCACCCTGGCAAAATTAATAACCGAGAGCACCAGAAAGGCAGCCGGAAAAATGATGGACAGAACCAGAAGGACGGGAGTCTGACCCGGATCGTCCCGGGTAACGGTTCCAAGCAGCTGTACCGCCCAGAGTAGAACCAGAAGGATGATGATGAAATAAATGATGATGATGAAACTCACCGATCGGTGGGAGGGCATACGGAACAGCCTTTTCATTCCGCCTCCATCAGAGGATGGGTCAGGATACTCCAGGAACTTCGGTCCTGTTTGCGGCCGAAGAAGGATGTGATCGACATGGGAGGAAGCAGCAGGACCCGGTCAAGAAACAAGCGGCCTTTCAGTGATTCGTCAGGCTCCCATGGACCGAGAGAACTGAGTTCAAAATCATCCAGGAAGGAGAGTTCCTCGAGCAGAGCTCCGACATCAACCGGGGCCCCGCCGGATTCCGAATCGGCGCCGTAAATGAGATACCCCTCTCCCAGAGGGTCTCGATGGGCATACCGGACTATCGTTTCATCCGAGCCGGCCAGTCGGAAAACCCAGGTCAGGCGGACCGTACTGCCGGAATCGAGAAGCCGTATTATCTCATTGCTCTGAAAGCCGTCAATCCGACCGCTTACCACGGCACGGTCGTTCCGAATCGAAGCATCCAGAGAGATTTCGAGAGCCGGGAGTATACAGGCCGACAGCAGCAGCAATACAACCCCGAACATTACCCCGGGGGAGAACACATTACTCTTCCTTGAATTTGTTGTCGAACAGCTCCGAGAGTTCGGCAACAGCATCGTTTTCATCCGAACCTTCAGCGGAAACCGTCAATTCGGTCTTGTATGTGGCTCCGAGAGTAAGGATGTTCATGATCGATTTCGCATTGATCTTCACATCATCCTTCTCGATCCAGATAGAGCTGTCAAACTGCTGGGCAGTCTGTACAATCAAGGAAGCCGGCCGGGCATGAATGCCGGCCCTGTTAAGTATCGTCACGTTGCGCGTCGTCACTACTGACCCCGTTTGTTCTCAAACTTGTCGAACCAGAGATTCCGGGCATTCTCGCTTTCATTCCACTGGATCAGGTTCTTGTTGAATTCCCTTGCGGCGTGCACACCCTGATATTTCAATCTCTGGTTCAGTACTGCCGCTTCGATGATAATGGGGATATTTCGCCCCGGTTTCACCGGTAAGGTAATCAGAGGTATATTAACACCTAACATCGTAATCGTCTCGTCGGAAGTTCCCAATCGATCGTAATTCCTTGTGCTGTCCCATTCTTCCAGATGAAACACCATTTCCACCGGCTTTCGGTCTCTGATCGAATTCATTCCGTAAACCTGAGCGATATCGATGATACCCATCCCCCGGATCTCCATGTGCTGCCCCATCACCTTGCTCGTTCCCTGCCCCCAGAGTGTGTTGCCATTCAGGCATTTGAGGAGAACCGCATCATCGGCAATCAGACGGTGACCCCTGTCAAGCAGCTCCAGGGCGGTTTCACTCTTTCCAACACCGCTTTCACCCTGGATGAGAATTCCCATGCCCTCCACCTCGACAAATACCGCGTGTATGGTCTGTTTGGGAGCGAAAATGTCATCAAGAGCCCTCAAGAGCCGAATTGAAAGAGCTGAGGAATCAAGAGGTGTCACCAGCAGGGGAATTCCGGCATCTTCGGCGGCATTCCGGAAAAACTCCGGGGGTTCGAGGTCGGAACAGAAAATAAAACAGGGAATATTGTATTTCAACAGCTTTTCCAGCTGCACCATCAGGATATCCAACGGTGCGGTTTCGAGATAAGAGTACTCACCCCGGCCGACTAACTGAATACGCTCCCCGACAAATTTTTCAAAAAACCCCGTAAGGGCCATTCCCGGTCGGTTGATATCCGTCGAGTAAATCTCTTTGGACAGTCCTTTGCGACTGCAGACACAGCGCAGATCCAGGGCATTCGGACGCTCAGGCTCGAGATCAATTAAATCCAGTATTGTGAACTTGCTCATTGTAAATATTATATCATGCAGAGGGCGGAGCCATTGGCAGGCCCCGCGGACTTTCAATGATTCTGCATTTTCTCTTTTTCTTTTGTCGCCTTAGCCTCAATTTTATCAAACAGGGTATCGATAGCCTTGAACAGATCCCGGTCGGTTACCTTGATGTGCCCCATGGCACCCCAGCGGAAATGAATATTCGATTCCGCCTTGAACTCGCCGCTGTTGTGCTTGTCCAGGGTCAGGTGAAGATTCGCCACATGCTCCTTCAAATGGTCCAGGCGTTTCAGTTTCTTGTCGATATACTCTTTGGTGCTGTTTCCGGGTGCAAAACCGTGGGTCCCCTTGACTTCGACCGTCATCGCATCCTCCTGTGATGTAGATGGAGGCTCTCTCAAATTGAAAGAACTTCTTTTTAATTATCGCTGGTAGGAGGAGGGCAAATCAAGTTCATTCCGGTACTTGGCCACCGTTCTTCTGGCAAGATTGATTCCCCTTCTGGCCAGAAGATCGCTGAGTTTCTGATCCGATATGCGCTTATCCGGATCGGCCTCGGCCAGGATTTCCTTGATAACCTCTTTCGCGGCCACTTTCGAAACTCTCGATCCTGAAGAACCGGCTCCGGAAATGGAATTGGTGAAGAAGAATTTCAGCTCAAAGAGCCCCCAGTCGGTCTGGACGTACTTGTTCGTTGTAATACGGGAAACCGTGGCTTCATGTACCCCGATTTCTCCTGCAACATCCTTGAGAGTGAGAGGCTTGAGGAACCGGGGACCGCCTGAAAAGAAATCTCTCTGGAATTCAATGATGGACCGCGCCGTTTTCAGCAGGGTGTTGTCCCTCTGTGCCAGGCTGTTGATGAAGTAGCGGGCTTCCCGTGAATGATCGGAGATGAAGCGTTTGGCATCTTTGTCATCGGCGGCTTCTTCCCTGATTCTCTCGAACTCGGGGTCGACCCGTAAAACCGGAAGCACCTCGTCGTTCAGGATGAGAATATACTCCCCTTCATCTTTGCGGACCTCCAGGTCCGGTATGATGTACTGAGGCGCCTCGGTCGAATACAGGCGCCCCGGGAAGGGCATGAGCGTCCGGATGTATTCCTCGTAATCCTCCCAGTCTTCCTGAGAGATTTTCATACTCGTTCTCACATCCTCAGACCGCTTCTTCTCGAGAAGAGCGAGGGCCTCCATGACAAATCGTTCAAAATCATCAGGACCATCACCCCGGATAGCCGCCTGGACCAGAAGAGATTCCCTCCAGTCGGTGCAGGCACAGCCTATGGGATCCATAGAGCGAACCAGGTTCAGGGCGTCATCCAGAATCTCCGGATCGGAGGTTTTCACCAGCAGATCCGGCGCCTCCCAGTGGAAACCGTCGTCATCGAGATTCCAGATAATCCTTTCAGCGAGGTCTGCGGTATCCTCAGGGACATCCATAAGACGTAACTGATCGATAAGATGGTCGTTAAGAGATTCCTCCCGGGACACCGCGCCTTCCAGAAAACGCTGTTTACTGTCCGGATCCCCCCTTGGCGCCGGCTGGTATCCCGGATCCGAGCTGTTGGCAAAGGGATCGGATTCGGTAACCTGGTTTTCACGGACCGCGGTTTCACTCACCGCCGGTGCATCAACCTCGCCTGCTTCCCGAACGACTTCCAGAGCCGGATTCTTATCTACCTCTTCCTGGATGGTTTCCCGCAGCTCCGACAGGGGCATGGCCATCAGCTTGATGGACTGAATGAGTTTCTGGGTAATGACCTGTTTCTGGGCGAGACTCTGTTGAGTCGTCAGCCGCAAACCTTGTGCGGGCAACCGGTTCCTCCAACTCCATGCTCTCTCAATCAGACGGCCGCGTCAAGGAAGTTGAATAGAGAATTGGTGAGGAGTGATGGATTCGGCCCGGAGACAAAGCAGACGAAAACGCAGTATACGGCGCAAAGCCGCGTTCTCCAATTCACATGGTAAAGTCCCGGCCCAGGTATATCTCCCGGGCCCTCTCATCTTCCATCAGCTCTTCGGCGGTTCCGCCGGTGATGATTTCTCCATGGTTGATGATGTAGGCATGTCCGGTGATTGCCAGGGTATCCCTGACGTTATGATCGGTTATAAGAATTCCGATGTTGCGTTCGGCCAGACGGCCGATGATATTCCGGAGGTCACCCACGGCAATGGGATCGATACCGCTGAAGGGTTCGTCAAGGAGCAGGAAGCGCGGATCGGTGGCCAGGGCGCGACAAACCTCGGTGCGGCGCCGCTCTCCGCCTGATAGGGTGTCGGCCCGGCGGTCGGCCAGTTCGATAATTCCCAGGTCTTCCAGCAGGTGCTCCTTCAGGGTTTTCCGTTCCGACCGTGTCAAACCTTTTCTGGCCTCCAGAACCGCCTGGATGTTCTGAGAAACGGTGAGTTTTCGGAAAACCGAGGGCTCCTGGGGCAGATAATTAATACCCAGCCGGGCTCGCCTGTACATGGGCTCGACGGTGATATCACGACCATCAAGCCATACCTTGCCCGAGTTGGCCCGGATGAAGCCGGCGATCATGTAGAACGTCGTGGTTTTACCGGCACCGTTTGGCCCGAGGAGGCCTACAACTTCCCCCTGCTTCATACTGAAAGACACGTCGGCAACGGCCAGTGTCGCCCGGTACTGCTTTCTGAGGCCCTCGGCATGGAGAACCGCCAGATCCCCGGTTTTTGTTATATCGTCACTCATTACCGTCACTCATCATTTTCACTGCTCGTCGTCAGGGCACCGGCCACTGCACCTTCCATTACGATTTCATCCGTATCCAGATTCACACGGATTCGATCCGCACGGTATTCATCATCTTTCCTCCAGACGACGGGGCGACCGGATATCTCCAGAATGTTCTCTTCCATCCAGAATGTGGCGAACTCACCACGGCTCACCATATCGTCCTTGATAAGCCTGACTGACACCTGCATGATCACCAGATCGTCTTCTTCCTGCAGATCCAGTGATTCACAACGGATGACTATGCCTTCTTCCTTGTCGACCAGAGATACCTGCTCCCTGAACCGGATGATTTTCGCTTCCCTGTCATAGTCGAAACGTCCGGAAGTCACCGTAATGCCTCTTTCCATATCCATCAGGGAAATACCGCCGTTTCCGGAGATATGTGTATAATCCGGACCGCTCAGCTCCAGATGAGATGCGGTTATCACCATCTTGTCCGACTCAACCCGGGCATTACCGTCCAGGACCGTCTTCGACTTACTCCCACTCTGGGTACTGGAAACCTGGTCGGCGGAAAAACGCCAGGTCTCGGCCCCGATCCCGGCTGAAACGGCGAGAAGAACGAGGAGCAACAGAGCTCTCCGGATGTCAGCCCTCATCCTTCAACTCCAGAGTCCCTTCCACACCATCGGTGAAACGATATGTTTCCCGGGCAATGTCGGCCACGAATCCTTCACCCGTAATGGTGATGCCGTCGCCTGATTCGATACGCACCTTGCCCTCGCCGGTGAGAAGGCGCTCCTTATCGTCCCAGTTCAGATACTCGGCCTCAAGACGGGAATCACCGGAGACATCATGGATACTGATTCCACCTTCGGCGATACCGTCGCGGTTGCCGGTGAATTCAATACGATCGGCACTGCCTTCCAGGGTCTTTTCCCCCGCGGAATTAAACTCCCGTATGCCGGCTTCCAGGAACACCGTCACGTCTTTTTTACCGTAATTTTCCACTCTTCCGGCCTCGATTTCCATACGGCCTGTGGAGGAAACGGTTACCTGACGAAAATTCTCCGAGACTGTGTCCGGTACCTCGCCGAGTGCCGCCGACACGCTTTGCTCAACATCACAGGAAACCATGAGCAACAGGATGAGAAAGATAAAAGCGCTAGGGAGTCTCGACATTGAATAAAAGGTATCATACCCCGGGGAAGAGCCCTAGACCCAAAAAGTTGACCCGGGACATCTTTTATTACCGGGGACTGCCCTCCCTGTGCTCCCTCAGGTTATGATGGAGCTGGTGTGGTGTCCCGAAAATACCGGGGATTGGACTGTTCGGGAGCATTGCGAATAAGCCACCATCGTTCCAGCGGTACTGCTTATGAGTGTGAATTTTCAGGACAACCACAGCAGGAGGCAGGCATGTCATACATCATCAGCGGGATACAGCAGATCGGAATAGGTATTCCCGACGTCGAGGAAGCCTGGAAATGGTACCGCTGCCGTTTCGGCATGGATGTTCCCATCTTCCGTGAAGCGGCGGAAGCCCCATTCATGATCGAATATACCGGCGGGAAAGTTCAGTCCCGGGATGCCGTCCTGGCAATCAATCTCCGGGGGGGTGGCGGGTTCGAAATCTGGCAGTACACCAGTCGAAAGACAGTTTTTCCCGCCAGGCCTCCAATCCTCGGAGACACCGGAATCTTCGCCGCCCGTATAAAAACAGATGATCCGGTGGTGGCCCATCGTTTCCTCGTTGATTACGGCGCCACCGTCCTTGGCGACCCCGCAGTCGGTCCTGACGGCGAACCGACATTTTTCGTTCGGGATCCCTGGGGTAATCTCTTCCAGATTGTCCACTCGGAGGAATGGTTCAAGACCAAGGGACATCCTACCGGCGGACCCTCAGGCGCTCTCATCGGCGTGAGCGACATCGAAAAGTCCCTGTCACTTTACAGAGACGTTCTGGGATTCGACACCATTGAATTCGATGAAGAGGGAAGTTTTGCCGATTGGAGTTCCCTCAACGGCGGCGGCGGCCGTTTCCGCCGGATGCTGCTCTCCCGAAGCGAAAGGCCTTCCGGTCCCTTCGCACCCATGTTCGGACCCAGCAGAATTGAACTGGTTCAGGCCCTGGACCGCAACCCTGAGAAAATTTTCAAAGACCGCTTCTGGGGTGACGGTGGATTCATCCACCTCTGTTTCGACATTCAGGGTATGGATGAACTGGGTGAAAAACTCAGCTCCTGCGGATACCCCTTCACCGTCGATTCCGGTACACCCTTCGACATGGGTGAGGCTGCCGGACGATTTACCTACGTGGAAGATAACGACGGCACACTCATCGAGTTCGTTGAAACCAAGAAACTGCCGGTGATGAAAAAGTGGGGCTGGTATCTTGACCTCGCCAGGCGCCCGCAGGGTAAGGCTCTCCCGAAGTTCATCATCAACGCCCTGGGCATGAGCCGGGTGAAAGGCGGATGCGAGTCGGTTAAAGGTTGAATCCGGCGAGCGATCGGCTGGATACCGGCTACTTGCTCGTCATTACCCAGATGCCTTTCCATCTCTCGGGCACCATCTCTCCCATGTCCTCGATTTTCGCCAGGTATTTCGCCGATGCGGGATCCCTGTCCGCCAGGGAGGCAAAGGCTGCCCTGGCCTCACTGAAGCGACCGGTATAGAACAGGGATAAGGCTTCGGCGAAGGAACGCCAGAGGTCACCTCCCTTCTCCCAGTCTTCCTTCGTCATCGGCTCGTACACCGTCACCGGTTCGCTCTTGCCCACCACCTCGACACGGGCCAACTCCCGGGAGAAAGCCCGGAAACCGCCTTTTTTTGCGGCATTAAGGGTGGCATTGGATACCATTGTGTAGGTGCCGAATTGTTTGTTCACTCCTTCCAGTCTGGCGGCCAGATTCACCGAGTCGCCGAACATTGTGTAGTCAAAACGGTCTGTCGAACCCATGTTCCCCACGACGGCAGGGCCGGTATTCATGCCGATACGCATCAGCATTTCTTTGCCCCCAGCCATTTCCTTCAATA
>DAOVYP010000343.1 GCA_030635565.1 Spirochaeta sp.
AGTCCGCATGTTGGCCTGTGCCAGCATCGATGTGCCGACTTGGGTAAGAATCGAGTTTTTCGTATATTCCACCATCTGTGACGCCATATTGGCATCACGGATCTGGGATTCGGCTGCCTGGAGATTTTCCGCGGCAATCGCCACACCCTTGGAGGCCATTTCAAACCGATTCTGATAAGCGCCGAGATCGGCTCTCTGCTTGTTCACCCTTTTCAACGCGTCGTCGACGATACCTATAGTCCGGTTCGCTTCTTCCACAGATGAAATAGATACGATTCCGCCGGCTCCCTGTTCGTTAGCCAAACCAAGGGCCTGTGCCGTCATCGTACCGATATGAATCCTTTCGCTCTGATCCATGTTGGCTCCAACCTGGAGCTGCATGATGTCGCCTGTAGCCGTATCTGCGGCAAAGCGACCGGTCAGGATATTCATACCGTTGAACTGAGCATGTGATGCGATACGGTTAATCTCATCAATAAGTTGAGATACTTCGACCTGGATCTGCATTCGATCCTCGGACGAATAAATACCGTTCGCCGCTTGAACCGACAATTCCCGGACCCGGTGCAGAATATCCTGAGATTCCTGCAGATAACCTTCGGTGGTCTGTATGAAGGATACGCCGTCTTCGATGTTCCGCACTGCCTGGTTCAGGCCGCGGATCTGACTGCGCATTTTCTCACTGACCGCTAATCCGGATGCATCGTCTCCGGCTCTGTTTATCCGTAATCCACTGGCAAGTTTCTCCATGGATTGCATTGTCTGCCGATTCACGACGCCGAGCTGCCGATTCGCATTAATGGCGCTCATGTTATGATTTATAATCATGTTCCCTCCTTGAAATGGGACGATGAGGGCATCCTTGCCCTCATGTATTTTCCCCCGAACACGGGGTGGGGTTTCCGGGAGACCAAACGCGTCGCTCCCGGTCCGTCCAAATCCCGTTGGCACGAGGAGCCATTACCGCCTTACGACGGGAATGGCACACTCGCCCGTGATTCGTTCAAGAAGGTGCTTGTCAAAGATCTAGAGAGGTCGAACCCCCCGCAAGGTAAGTATAGCCCCCACGAGGGATGTCGACAAGTTTTTTTCCGTACTCCGGATCTACTGGAGCAGCTGGAGCACGCTCTGGCCCCGCATATTCGCCTGAGCGAGCATGGCGGTACTGGCCTGGGTGAGGATCTGGTTCCGGGTGTAATCTACCATACCCGCAGCCATGTCCAGGTCCCTGATCCGGCTTTCGGCAGCCTGCAGGTTTTCGGCACCGATGTCGATCCCCTTGATGGCCATTTCGAGACGGTTCTGGTAAGCACCGAGGTCGGCACGCTGCTTATTCACCATTTTCAGAGCCGCGTCTACCACACCGATGTTCCGGTTGGCCTGTTCGGGAGTGCTGATGGTGATAATGGCGCCGCTGCCTACCTGGCGAAGGCCGAGAGAGCTGGCGGTCATCGTTCCGATGTAAACCTTCTCCCTCTGGTCCATGTTCGCACCGATGTGAAACCACATCGAGGAGGTGACGGCATTAAAACCGTTGTCCTGGGCGAAACGACCGGTGAGCATGTTCATGCCGTTGAACTGGGCATGTGACGCGATGCGGTCCACTTCGTCCACGAGCTGGGACACCTCGACCTGAATCTGCATGCGATCCTCGGCGGAGTAGATTCCGTTGGAAGCCTGAATGGCCAATTCCCGGATACGGTGCAGGATATCGGTGGATTCCTGCAGGAAACCCTCAGTGGTCTGGATGAATGAGACTCCATCGGCTGCATTCCGACTCGCCTGGTTCAAACCCCGGATCTGGGCCCGCATCTTCTCGGACACCGCCAGACCTGAAGCGTCGTCGCCGGCTCGAGATATTCGGAGACCGCTGGAGAGTTTCTCCATGCTCTTCATCGTCGATTCGTTGGCAACCTTCAGGTTCCGCTGAGCGTTTAAAGCGCTCATGTTGTGATTAATGATCATCTGATCCTCCATGAAGCTGATGATTTTCGGGCATCCATGCCCGTTGAACTTATTCCTCTGAACAGTCAAAACCGGCCCCTATCGGCAGATTTCGAGTGAACTTTAGAATTACTCTGTTTCGATCATCGACGACCTCCCCATTTAAACTTGAAAAGAATTTTGAATAAATTACTCAAGTCGGTATGATTTCGGCCGAAGTATCGGTGGCCGGGCAGGGGACTTTAGAAAAATAGCTGAGGATCTTTCAAAATTTCCATTCTGAAAGATCCTCAGCTATTGGGTCGAAAATAACTTTTCTAAAGGTCTGGGTAATTTCGAAAATCCGGGATTTTTGAAATTACCTGGAATGATTTTCAGATTGTTTCGGTTAACCGGTGCTGTCAGTTGCGGCGTACGACGTCTGAGATGGGAATTGAATCCAATTAAGACGGGATTATTTCCCTCAGGCAGTCAGATCGTCCAATAACCTGAGGCAGATGGGATCCGTGGGATCCATCGTGAGGGCGGTCTGCAGCCATCTGACGGCTTCTTCCCGGTTACCCTTTTCCAGCTGGACGATGGCCATATTGGAAAGAATCTTGATGTTTTCCGGATCGCGTTGTAGGGCTTCTTCCAGGGCTGCAGAAGCGGCATCGAAATCCCGCAGGGCCCGTGTACATATCGCCAGTTCATTAAACAGATCACTTTCCCGGCAGCCTCGTTCATGGGCGCCTTCAAGGGCATCTCTGGCTTCCTGCCATTCCTCGGACAACCGCAAGGCCCAACCCAGCAGAAACCATCCCGGCCAGCCACCGGGACGCTGATCCCTGAACTTCCGGGCCATCCGGGTTCCCTCAGATATTTGTCCTGCAGTCAGTGCTGCATAAGCTTCACGATAAACCTCATCGGCCTGACCTTCATCACGGCAGAGCCGGACCAGTCGCTCAGCTTCGGTACGCTTTTCTCCCTCGGATGCACCGTCGAGAAAAGTTTCCAGCGTTTCGGCGGCCTGAAGGAAATCTCCCCGTTTGTAACGGAAGATTCCGGCATCATACCAGACGACACGGGGAGATGATTCTTCCGACAGCAGTTCATTATATGCTGCTTCGGCCGCACCCTCATAGGATTCGGCAATCCGGGCATCGCCGGTTTTCCGCTCCTGAGCGGCCCTCAAGTTATAGAGTCCGGCCATCGCATATCGCGGCTCAAAGGACTCAGGTTCCAGCCCCCTGATGGCCAGGATGATATCCTCCGCATGAGTCAAGTCACCCTCATTAATGCGTTCCTGTGAAGCCTCGGTCAGCTCAGCGGCCAACCCGGGACGAAGGGCCGTCAGAAGACTCCGATAATATGCGGCATGTTCGTGAGACGGACTGTTGGCAAGGACAAGAAGAGCAGCGGCAATCACTTTCTCCCAGGTGACATCACCGATTTCCATTTCTCCGTTCTCATCAGGCTCGATGGGGAGTGGAATCGTCGGATCCAGAGTGAAGGCACCCACATCGATATCATCGGGCAGATCGATCCATAAGAGTTTATCGAGGGAATTTTTTTCGTTGCTCATTTGGACTTTTCTCTGATTGCTGCTGTTCTACCGGCA